>JAOZFL010000114.1:9416-13157 GCA_027491455.1 Thermoproteota archaeon
CTTTAGTTTTCCATCCATATTTCCCGCTTGAAACCTTATATCTTTCCAGTCCAGCTTCCGCTATTAACTTTTTTATTTTTTTGAAGAGGGAACGAAGTTTCCCTGATGGATCAAAAAGTATTTTTCCTTCTTCAGCAATGTTTAACAAGAAGTAATCTACTTCTAAGTCTTCCCTGAAAAGGGTTTCTTCATCCACATCTACAACGGTTATATCTGGAGGGATTTTTTCCCTTAAAGCTAAGTAAATCTGTTTCTTCCTCTCAAATTTATCAGGCCAGTTTCTCACAACAACTAAGAAATCATAGTCGCTTCTCCGATTATAATCCCCTCTAGCCCTACTTCCAAAGAAGACAACACCAACTATTTTATCACTGAACCTTTCCAGTAACCTTTTAACCCCTGAATCTACATTCATGCTAAAGCCTTCTCCACAGGAAAACATTTCTCCATAAAAGAGAAAGAAGGAACACTCACTTAAAAATTTGATGTAGGTTATCTGAAATTCAGAAATTAAACCACTTTACCCTTACAAATGAGATTTATCCCATTTTAACACGCTTAACAAGTCTCCACAGCAACTGCCTCATCTGGGGATTTTCAAGGGTTCATGACCCCCCATTTCACATCCCCTGTTGAGATGTAAGTTAATTCACTTCTTTCCTTTTAAGGTGTTAATTGCCCCCCCAGAAAATTATGTGTTTTATGTAGAGGTTTATGTTACTATGCTTTTATCTATGCCCAAACTGTGAAATCCCTCCTTTTTAGCTACCCCTACATAAATCCCAAAAAAGTTAAATTTTGAAGGGAGGGTTAAATGTGTTTTTACCTCTTTTCCTACTTTTCCCTCCAACTTGTGACCAGTGAAGCTATGAATATGAAGAATACAGCGAGGAAACCAACTAAAATGAAGTCTAAAACTGCTCCTTGAGGGTAACCGAGAATCAATGTAAACCTTAAACCCTCTGATAAATAGGTTAACGGGAGGAACCTTGCTATGGTTTGCATATATGTGGGCATGATTTCCAAGGGCCAAAAAGAACCTGAAAGGAACATCATTGGAAATGCAACTGCGTTTCCAATGGCTGAAGCTGCCTCTACATCTTTCACCAATCCAGCTAGAACCATGCCGAAACCAGTGAACAATATGGCTCCAAGGAAAATAAGGATCCAACTGTATAAACCAGGTATCGCTGTAACCCTAAAGAATATCCAGGAAAAAGCAATCATTACTATTGTTAGAAGTATACCTAGAGCTGTTTGACTCAGAACATTTGCTAATATCCACTCCATTTTGGTTAGAGGTGTAGTCATAAGTCTTTTCAAAACCCCTCTCCTCTTAAAATCAGTTGCAAGTGAAGTTACCCCTATAACTCCGTTTGTCATGATGAAGGCAGCTATGTATCCTGGAAGGTAGTAGTCCACTGCGCTATAGGTTTTAGCTGTGTAGGAATCTGTTTTCAGAGTTATCACTTCCCTTGCCCCAACCAATTTAAAACTGAAGGCGTTAGCTACACTGTAAATTATCCCCTTAACCACTTGTCCACCGGTGTCAGAGGGATCCAGTAAAAGGGTTAACCCCCCTTTTACATCTGGTAAAGACTGATTAACAGCTGTCAGGGTTTCCAAGCCTCTCCCCAACTGTGACATGTTTTCAGGGGTTAAATGTTCACCTGCGAAACACATGAAACTCTTTAGGGAGACAATCATAACGTTTATTTGGCTTTTAATGCTTCCATTTATCGCTTCACTTTGAAACCCTTCATGGATTATTAGGAATCGAATCCTGCTAGAGAAAGGCTTTGTGTTTTTCTTAATGTACTCTGTAGGGTTAACTTTGGAGGGGACAAGGGTTAAGGTGAAGCTTTTAGTGGAGTTTAAAGCTTCTATGAAAGCCCTTGACAGGTTAGTGGGGGTTCCATAAAAGTCCACATCTCTGTTCTGGACGTGAAGATCATATTTGACCTGTCGAGTTCCCCCGAAAACTGATCCAAAAACAAGGAGCAGAAGGAGGGGGAAAATAAAACTGAAAAACAAACCACTCCTACTCCTTACCCAATTCAATATTAAAGCCTTGAAAAGAGTTAATGTTTTCTTCATTTCAGTTCACCCTCCTCGGTTATCCTTGCACCTATAAGTTTTAGGAATACATCCTCAATGCTTCCCCTCTTAACCTCGAAATCAAAACTTAACCCCTTCAATGAAAGTATCCTAAGGACTTCAACCGCTTCATTAGATTTGCTAAATGTAATTTGTATTTCATCTCCAACTTTAATCGCTTTCTTACCTATTTCCTCAGTTAAAACCGTGTATATCTTTTCATCCCCTTTAATAACCAGTTTCCTCTCTCCACCATAAAGGTTTATTAGTTGTTCAGGGGAGCCACGAGCCACTATTCTTCCCCTGTTGATTATAGTTATTTCATCAGATAATGTTTCAGCTTCATCCATGTAATGGGTTGTAAGAAAAATTGTTTTTCCAAGCCCCTTTAATCCTTCAATGACTTTCCATGTTTCTCTCCTTGACTTGGGGTCTAATCCAGCCGTTGGCTCATCGAGGAAGGCGAGATCAGGGTCTCCTGACATGGCTACAGCTAAACCAACCCTTTGTTTTAAGCCCCCTGAAAGCTTATAAAACTGTGTATCTGCTTGTTCATCTAAATCAACAAGTTTAATGAGTTCATTAGGTGAAACCTTATTTCTGTATAGTGAACAGAAAAGCCCTATGTTCTCCCTTACAGTTAAACGGTCAAGTGCATTGAAGTCCTGCGGTAAAACCCCTATCCTCCACTTTAGCCTTGAGGCATCATCTGGGTCGGATGGATTTAACCCTAAAACCCTTACAAAACCAGAAGTTGGCTGTCGAAGCCCCTCAAGTATCTCTATGGTAGTGGTTTTACCTGCTCCATTGGGACCTAGGAAACCGAATATTTCTCCTTCTGAAACCTCAAAGGTTACATGGTCAACCGCGATGAGGTCACCGTATCTTTTAACGAGTTCACGAACCTCTATAACTGGCACTATTCTCACCTGGGCAGCAGCCTATGAAACAAAAAAACAGGAAGGGGTATATATAGTGTTCAAACATATTTAAATTTATTCAATTTAACCTCCATACTCCCACATGGGTCTTCTTAGAAGGTAAAACCTGATAAAGTTAGATTTGTCGAGATAGACATAAGCGAGGTCAAATACATCAGAGACAGGTACTTCCCCAAAAAAAGGAACATCCAGAGAAAAACTTCTGGAGAAACAAAGGCAAGGCTATTTTCCAAATACTCTGGAAGGGGAGAGAGGCAAGTTGATGCAATACTCCAAAAGGCTTCAAAGATTATAGCCAAGATAGTTGCGGGAGAGAAGGTTAAACCAGTAATGAATGACTTAAGCTATATTCATAAAAGGATAAATTATGGCAGAATAATAAACAGAAGGCTTCATATCATTCCTTTCATAAGGGCACAGTTTTATGTCTTGTATAAGTCACAGCAAGTACAGCTAAATGGTTCGTAGAAGTTCTATTGTATCGGTGAGAGCTTAAATATTTTTTAATCTTTAAAAGAATTATTTGATTTCATTATTCTTTGAATAAAGAGGTGCTGAGGTATTTCATTCCATCATCGGGTAGAACAGCGACTATTGTTTTCCCCTTCCCTAGTTCTTCAGCCTTCCTAAGCGCTATGTACATTATTGATGCAGCGCTCATGCCTATAAGCAGCCCCTCTTCCCTGGCAACCCGTCTAGCAAC
>JAOZFL010000168.1 GCA_027491455.1 Thermoproteota archaeon
TAAAAAAGATTTACTTTTATAGGTGAAATCTTTGAGGGTATCGAAAAATTAATTGAATAGCTGAGGAAACTTAAAAATTTTTTCAGCGTTTTAAAGGTGAAATGAGAAAGAGATAAATCTATAACGGAAACATTGCTCAGGTTGCAGAAAGTACGCTCAGAAAGCTTCCTACTTTAGTTGAGAGAGCAAAATCAGCATTTTTTAGTTAAAAATGTTTCTCCATGTATGGATCCATACATAAAAAGGTGGATGGAAAACTTGAGGTGAAAACCCTTAATTGTTGAAAAGAGGGTTTCACATGAACCAGTTGAATTACAATGAACCCTTTTCAGTGTTGGTTTTGCAGTAAACTCCAATATCCTTTCATGCTAAAGCATATGAAGCTCCTTCTTCTAGGAGCAGAGATGTATCACTACCTCGTCATCTCTATTCCATACGTGGCTTAGGGATACGGCTTCATAGTTGTATTATACTTTTTAAATTTATTACCTGTTCATCTCACCCCTAAAAGGTGTGGGTTTTCTGGGCACCCATTTTGTAAAATTCCCTTAACATTTCCTGGAGTTCCTCTCTTTTAACTACCTGTCCCTTTGAGGCACCTTTAGCTAATGGATAACTTAAGAATCTTTCAGGTAACCAGTCGTCTTTTTCGGTGTAACCCAGTTTCCTGTTGAGTTCTCTGATATCTGCATTTATTTTTTCACCCTTCATTCTTAAAGTTTCCATGTTCACCTCTAAACCAGTAACTATGTTGTAGAGGTTAACTAGTTTATCCCATAAAACAGGGCCTATAACGGGTAAAGCTATGAATTTACAAAGTATCATTGAATCTATCACAGCGTAGAAATCCTCTTGTTCCTTAACCATTTCAGCTTGCCCCTTAATTGAAAATCTGTCTATTTTCCCCTTTCTGAATGCATGTTCACCGACAAGGTTAGGTCTATAAGCTAAATGCCTCAGGTGACAGGCACCTCTAACAGAAACAGCGTAGGCAAGAGCCACCCCTTTCAATCCTCTGGGATCGTATCCTGGAGGTTCAAGTCCCTTCACATGTACAGCTATCCCCTCACTTCCCCTCCCTATTTTCATCGAAGCAGATTTAACTCCTTCAGCTAAGACATCACCTAAGCCTTCCCTCTGACCAATCATTTTGATTAATTTCAACATAGATTCACCGTTCCCGAATTCAAGGTTAAAACCGAGGTCTCCACTTGAAATAATGCCTTTCTCAAAGCACTCCATGGTAAAACCAACAAGGTTCCCAGTGGTTATAGTGTCTATGCCAAGTCTATCACAGAGTTCATTTGCCTTAATTATTGTTTCAGGGTTATCTATATAGCAAAGGGGTCCTAAAGCGAAAAGTGTTTCGTATTCAGGTCCATCTATCTCTACCCCTTCATAGCCCCCCTGTTTTACACGGGAAACCTTTATACATGCCACTGAGCAACCGTAACAAGCAGCTTTCCTCACATGGTACCTTTCCTTTAAAACATGTGCATTTATCTTCTCAAAACCGTAAAATTCCCCCTCAGTCCAATACTTAGTTGGTAACGTACCGGTGTCATTGGTTAAACCCATAATATTAGGTGTACCATACTTCGTTAAGCCCTTCAACTTAACTTTGACAGCTTCGTTTAATTCCCTTGAGAAAGAAACTAATTTATCTGGGTAGGCTGCTTCCAGTTTCTCAAATCCTGTAACTATTAAAGCTTTAAGTTTCTTTGAACCCATAACAGCACCCATCCCTGTTCTTCCCAGTTCCCTTCCCTTCCTGTGTTCAATGCATGCAAACTTAACAAGTTTCTCACCTGCAGGTCCAATACATAACACCTCGTATTCAGGTCCATGACTCCTTCTGAGGATGTCATGGGTTTCAAATGTATCCTTCCCCCATAAATGGGTTGCGTCATGGAAGGAAATCTGTTCCCCGTTTATCTCCACGTACACAGGTTTATCGGATGCACCGATGAAAACAATGGCGTCATACCCTGCAAACTTAACCTTCGGCCCTATAAACCCCCCTACATAGCTTTCACCGAATAAACCCGTTAAAGGAGACCTTGAAACAGCGCATAGCTTAGATGAACCTGAAAGCAGAAAACCATTAACAGGCCCTGTCACGAAAATCAAAGGATTCTTCGGGCTTAAAGGGGGGTAAGGAGCATCAAGGTATTTCTGAAGCATCCATAAACCAAGCCCTTTACCACCAATGAAATCTCTGTAAACACTTACATCCAATTCCCTCACTTTACTCGCCTTACTTGAGAGATCCACCTCAAGAACCTTACCCATGTAACCGGAAATCCTCATTCAACACACCTCTTTTAAGGACAAAAGGCTCATATGTTCCCTTCCTCTATAAATATTTAAATAGTTTCCCTCATAGGAAGAGATTCACCGAGCATAGATGAGCCCCGGTAAAGCCTTCATCAACGTCTCGATGTTTAGCTATGATTGAAACAGAGAACAACCAAAAAATTGGTTTAACAGTTAGCAACGAGACAAAGATAAAATAAAAAACAAAGGGGGCTTTTACTTTATCTCCTACTCTACCTCCAAATTCTCTGAGAAGATCTCTTGTTGGATCTATCCCTATATTTTTTAACCGGAAGGCCTCTATCTTTTATGCCAAAAAATTAAAAGTTTCCCCCAGTATTAACAAATGCACAAACTTTTTTCGAGCTCATGTGGAAGATCTCCCTTAAAATCAGATTTACTTGTTTCGAATACATTAAATTCAGAGTCTCCTCAACATTTCATAAGTCCACTTGTTTAATTCATAAGGAATCATGAACCTACCACCCCATATCATGTATATAACGGCCTGAATATATCTATCTGAAGTTCCCCGGATAGGGATTTAGGTGAGGGGCTGAGTCTCTCCAAACACCTTATTAGGTGATGTTCCTCGCTTCAGCGAGGAAAGTGTCAAGAAGATATCTATGCTGTCCACCGTCTCAAATTAAGGGCTCGAGTTCTATCCCCTATATCATTGCACCATTTAATGAATTTTTCTTTTAGGAAACTGGATAACTTGAGAGATAAAAACCTATGAAAAAGTCTACGATACTAGGTTTCTCCTTGAACATAACTATTCAAGCAGCAATGAAACATTAAAGAGGACAAAGGAGGAAATAAAGCTTACAGGCAAAAAAGTTTATTTCTGCTATAGTTATGCATGAAGTTTATAAAGTTAACAGTTGAAAACGAGGGGGAACTGCTTAAGTTAAGAGCTGAGTCCCTTGAAAAAGATTTCAAAGTTACACTTATAAACATTGTAATCGCAAAATTTTCAGCTGAAATAAGACGCAAATACAGGGTACCTTTTAGCTAATAGCATAATAACCTACAACCAATAAAGTAAATACGTAACAAATGATTCTCATCAAAACAGAAATAAGGGAAATAAAACCACTTAATGATACATGACAAGATCTCGGTCTTGTAGGGGGTTGTCCTTTTTTTAAACACTAACTCCGTAAAGCCAGTGGCTGTCATCCCTTATGGGTCAATAGATTAAGGCATTGATGGAAGGATGGAGATAGAAGTCCTTAAGAAATTCTTCACATTAATCTGTGCTTATCTTTTCTATTCTCGCGTTGTTTAGCTTTAATATGTCAGCCGGGTTTATCTCTAGTAAAGCATTTATTTCCCCTCCCCCACCATACACCTTGCTGAAAACCATTACCTTTGGATCTATAATGGTTTTAATTGCTTTTTTGTGACCAACAGGGGGAACTGCTCCTGCTTCGTATCCCGTGATGTTTTTAACTGCTCTGGGACGTGCAATTTTAACACTTTCAACTTTACAAACCTTTGCAACCTTTTCTAAGTCCACATTTTTATCTCCAGTTATAATGGCTAAAATGGGAACCCCCCTTTCATCCACTAGAACCATTGACTTAATCACCCTTTCCCTTTCTACACCTAACTTTTTCGCTGCCCTTTCAACAGTTTTGGTGTCCTCATTGAACATAAAAACTTTAGCTTCTACACCTTTATTCATGAGGAAGCTTTTCAATTCTTCAACAGACATATTCATAAACCCTTCCTGTAGGTTCTAATATTGTTAAAAAGAATACAGTCACTAGGCTTAGCACTTGATTCTTTAATAAATGTTCTTTGGACGGATGTCCCATGACTCCTACTACTTGAAGATCTATAGTGCTTCTGAAAAGGTAAAAATGTAAACGAAATTTATAATTAAGATACGGCTTTGCCTATTACATCCACTGATCGATTTCAAATTAGGATACAAAGAGGGCTAATATTGCTTTCTCTGTATGCATTCTGTTTTCCGCCTGATCAAATACAACACTTTGGGGGCCTTCAATGACGTCATCGGTCATTTCCTCTCCTCTATACCCTGGTAGACAATGCATAAAAATAGCGTCTCTTTTGGCCTTTGCCATTACTTCCCTGTTTATTTGGAATGGCGCAAAGTCTCTTAATCTCTTTTCCTTTTCCATTTCAGGGCCACCCATGCTATGCCACGTATTTGCATAGACGATATCGGCATCTATAACAGCTTCTTCTAAGTCACTTGTTAAAACTATCTGCGCCCCTGTTTCCTCTGATTTCTCTTCAACGAATTTCATCACTTTCCCATCTGGGTCATAACCCTTAGGCCTAGCTAAATAAAGGTTTAAACCATAGATGCTTGAGGCAATCATCAATGTATGAGCCACATTCCAAATGTCCCCTGTATAGACTATTTTAAGGCCTTCAAGCCCACCCTTCTTCTCCCTAATGGTTAGAAGATCTGCTAATCCCTGGCAAGGATGAGTTAAATCAGTTAACGCATTTATAACTGGATGTACCATGTACTCAGCGTACTCCTCCACTATCTCCTGCCCAAATGTCCTAATAACCAAGGCGTCACAAAACCTGTCAATAACCCTTGCAGTGTCCTTTACTGGTTCGCCTCTTGCAAGTTGAAGCTGTTGTCTCATTGCATAGAAGCTTTGAGCCCCTAAATGAGCAACTGCAGCCTGGAAAGAAAACCTGGTCCTAGTTGAAGGTTTCTCAAAGATCATCGCCACAGTTTTACCTTTTAAGTACTCATGGGGTTCACCAGCCATCAACTTCCTCTTAAACACAGCTGAAACATCCAAAATATAATTAATCTCCTCCCTGGAAAAATCCATCAAAGTCAGGAAATCCCTACCCTTAAACCTCGTCGATGTAACCATACTCACAGCACCTCCTTAGCTTCTCCTTTTATAGCTTACATAACAAGAATTAAACAGTTAAAAATAATGTCCCTTTATATTCTTTGCTCCTTTAAACATGTAGCCAATTCTATTAAGTGTTCAAGTTCCTCCCCTTTAAAGTTTCTAATGGATATGAAATGCTTATCCTTAAAATTAATCATAAGTCATACATCTCAAATCTAGAACCTAAGTAACCACTGAACTAAAGAAAATTTTCCATTTCTTTTTTAACTCTTCTCTACTCACAGATGCTCCTTTATAGCTACACCATTAATTTGTCAAGGTTCTATTCTTCTGAAGTTATATAAGTATCCTATTTCTGTGTAAGCAAGTTTCCTTCTCCTCTTTAGCTCTTCGAAAAATAATTCTGGGTCTATTGTTTCTGGAGGTAAAACACCGAATTCTTTTATTTTGTTCTTAACCATCATCATGATACCTATAAACGCGGATACACATGTTCCTCCAGCCATGGTTCCAACAGAAGTATGTATATGCCGTACAATCTCACTGTTTTTTTCACCTATAACGTCTACTCTTTGAGCTGCAGCTGAGGGAACATCCTTCTTCATACTCATGATTTTCATTGTTGCCGATGTAAGAAAGTCTATGGGTGTTATCTCATATCCATCAACCTTCAAGGGCTCCGTTAAATTTAACCCAGATTTTGTCCATGGCTCAATTAATTGATGGATATCAGCAGGAAATATTCCGCCTCTAACTGTAACATTGTTAACTCCCTTGATATACATGGGTATGGTAAATGGTTCTGGGTGATCAAAGTACACGACTTCAACTTCGCCAACAGGGGGCAGGAACTCTATGATTTTTCTTCCTGAAAATGGAGGAACTTCAACTAACTTTCCATTTAGGTATTGATGCGAACCACTAAAACAATGTATACAATGTTTCATTACCGAAGGGCCAAATGGATCAGTTTGACTTGAAGCCCATGCGATATGTATCTCGTTGACTCTGTCAAGTCTATTGGCACTGTAACGTGCTTGAATGTTTGAGAGTCCTGGGCTACTCCCTAAACATATCAATTGCCTTACACCGGCTTTTTTTGCTTTTTCATTCAGCTTAACCATTTCTTTGACTGCTATAAATTCATCACATATATCTGCATAGTCAATACCTGCTTCAATTGAGGCGTTCATAACTTTTGTACCGTATTCATAATAGGGACCCACCATATTAACGACGACATCTATGTCTTTCATTGCGTTTACTAACTCATTTCTATCTTCTATATTAACAGCTACACCGCTAATTCTGTCACTTTTCGCTCTTTCATTTAGCTCCTGAGCGGTTTTTCTAGCTCGTTCCAGCGATCTACTGGTAACAATGACCTCTCCCTCTCCATATTTAGCAAGTAAGTAACTGGTTATTCTACCCATGTAACCAGTACCGCCTAAAACTAAAAAACGCATTTTAGTCACCAATTAGAACTTTAGTGTTTGAGGGCGTTATATATAAATTTTTTTCCTTGCTAAGTTATATCTGATGGAAATGAGTATAAAAAAATTTAAAGCTATAAATTGCCTATTAAATCCTAAGTCAGTAGCTATAATAGGTGCCTCTAGCGATTCTAAGAAGTTTAGTGGAATGATTATACCAAATTTAACAAATGCTGGATTCAAGGGAAAAATATACCCTATAAACCCGAGAAGGAAAGAGATTTTTGGATTTAAAGCTTACCCTAGTATCCTAGATGTTACTGGTGACATTGACTTAGCCTGCGTTGTTACACCCAGGGATGCAGTGTTACCTACTGTGAAAGAATGTGTAAGAAAAGGTGTTAAAGCTATAATTGTATTGACAGCGGGGTTTGCGGAAATTGGTGGTCGAGGAAAAGAGCTTCAGGATAGAATCGTACAGGTCTTAAAGGGAAGTGGTGTAGTTATGTGTGGTCCTAATAGCGAGGGAATTATTTCTTTGCCGTCTTCTCTATGGCTTTCCTTTTTTTCAGAGCCTAATTTAAAACCAGTATCGGGTCAAATTTCTTTGATCACCCAAAGTGGAGGGGTTGGTGAACACATTCTGATACATATGTGGGAAAGGGGGATTGGCATTAGATATTGGATTTCAGTTGGCAATCAGGGAGACTTGGAAATCTCTGATTACATTGAATACTTGATTAAAGACCCTGGAACCAAGGTAATCTCTACATTTTTCGAGGGAATTAAACATGGTGATAAATTTAAAAGAGTTTTAGATGAGGCACTCAAAGCAAATAAACCAATTGTCGTATTAAAAGCTGGCAAATCAGAAAAAGCGGCGTTAACCGCTTTGTCCCACACAGGGTCACTTACCGGATCAGATCAAGTGTACAACGCCGTGTTTAGACAGTATAACGTAAATAGAGTGTATAGATTAGATGAACTTTACGATGTCTCAGCTGCTTTAGCCTGGTTACCTTCACCAAAAGGAAAAAGGGTTGGAGTCGTTACAGATAGTGGTGGTTTGGCATGTCTTATAGCTGATTTAGCTGAGGAAAAGGGTATTGAGATTCCTGATTTTACAGAAGACACTGTTAAAAGGTTAAGGATGCAATTACCATCAGTTGCAACAATAAAAAATCCATTAGACTTAACAGCTGCTGTAACTCCGGAGGAGCACTCTGAAAACATGAACTTAAGTGTCCAAACTATATTAGAAGATGGTAATGTGGATTCCGTTATTGTAGCAATTAGCTGGTGGCCTCATGAAATACTCTATAAAATGTGTAAAAATATCGTGAAAAGCTTTTCCAACAATAGAAAACCGCTTATTCTAATATTAACCTCTATAACCTATACTAAAGATCAAGATATTATTACCATGTTAGCAAGAAACCAGATCCCGATGTATTTAACACCAGAAAACGGTTTGATTTCCCTGAAATCTTTAATATGGTATAACAGAATGTTAAACAGAACTGTAAGTGTTAAACAATAAAAAGAAACAACTGCGCACCATATTTTCCATATTCCATTGAACTCATGGGTTTCTTAAATTAAATCCTATTTTAAAGGCTTTCATGTTTAAATTCCTCATAGCTAAAGGAACGTTTCCCCAAATGGATTGCCTAAGGGTTTTGATTGAAATAGGTAGCACTGAAAGCCCAGCTAGAACACCTAATAAGACAATATTTGATAATCGTACGTCACCCAAATCGGTAGCAATATCTGTTGCGTTAACGGTGATTATTTGATCCGTTATTAACTTAAAAGCATTAACTAGTCTAGATATGGAGGGGTATTCAGATAATCCAGTCTTCACCTCGACTGGATCAATCTTATAAACATTTAATATAACCAGGCCGTTAGGTTTAAGGGCTCTGATTCTTCGAGCAGCTTCACTGACCTCTAAACCTAAGAGGACATCAGCCCTACCATTTGGTATGATGGGTGAAAAGGCGTTTTCTCCAAATCTAATGTGGCTAACAACGGATCCTCCTCTTTGAGAAGCACCATATACCTCTCCAATTCTGACGCTTAACCCTTCTTTTATAGCCGCGTTTCCTAAGATTCTCGCTAATAATGTGACTCCTTGTCCCCCGACACCTGCTATTGCAATGTTAAATTCGGTTGTTTTCATTAATTGCTCTCCTCTTTTTTAATGATGGCTTTAGAGGGACATATTTGTGAACATACACTGCATCCCATGCAGGATTTCGGGTCTATGAAAGCCTTCTTTATGTTCTTATCCCATCCTAGAGCTAAACATCCATAAAACTGGGTGCAAATCCGGCAACCTATACACTTATCTTCATCTACAAAGAATGGTGTGATCCTTTGACCGGATTTCCTTTTTTCACGTAGAGACAATATGGCGCATTCCCTTCTTGTTATAATTACAGCTGGTTCACTCCTCTCTGATACGTATTTTAAAGCTTTAATGATTATGTCTTTAGTTTTTTTAACATTGTAAGGGTCAACGATTTCAATGAATTTTATCCCTAAACCTTTAATTACATCAGCTATATCGATAGGTTTGGACTCTGAACCATCTATTCTTATACTTACACCTGGATTAGGCTGATGTCCGGTCATGGCGGTGGTTTTATTGTCCATCACGACAATAACGATTCCCTTGGTATTCCACATTGCATTAACGATGCCTGAAATGCCTGAATGATAAAAAGTAGAATCGCCTATAACTGCGATGACAGGGGTATCCTTCAATGCCAATTTAAACCCACAAGCTAAACCAATACTTGAACCCATACAAAAACTTGTGTCCATCATTTTAACTGCGGAAAAAGGAGCTATTCCATAACAACCTATATCTCCCGCAACAACCCATTCATTTTCTTTATACCCTTGTTGCATCAAGGCCTTCCTCATAGCATAAAATGTCGCTAAATGAGGGCACCCTGCACAAAAAGACAAGTATCTTGGAGGGGCTAATTTCTCAATTTCTCCATATTTCTGATAAATGTCTGGAGTAAGATGTAATTCCGTATTGCTGATTTTTGACAATGCCTTTGCAATATGAATTAGGTTTATTTCCCCAGCCCATGGTAAGTGTCCACTATTTCTACCGAATACCTTTGACACCATCACTTTTTTATTATTATCAAAAGAGATGGCCTTAATTTCATTTTCTAGCACTGGCTCAACTTCTTCGACAATTAACACATATTTAACGTTTTGTAAAAATTTAAGGATTAACCCTGTCGGTAAGGGATAGCTAAAAGAGAGTTTCAATACACTTACCTGATCTTGTAAACCACAATGTTTCAATGTTTCTTCAACATAAAGATAACAAAGTCCTGATGTTATTATACCTAAGTTCTTTTCCCCCTTAATTTTTAGAATGTTAAATGGATTTTTTTCTGCATCTGCCTTTATTTTATTGATTTTCTTGTGTAGAGCCTCGTGTTCAGATCTAGCGATGAAATCTAAAACGAGGTATCTGTTTATGTCTTTAACAAAGTTAGGTTTATTTCTTGATATGTTGATCTTACCCAGTGTAACACTACTACTCATATGACTTAGACGAAGTGTACTTCTCAAAATTACAGGTATTTTATAATTCTCGGATATTTCAAAGGCGTATTTAATCATATCCTTAGCTTCTTGAGGGGTGGAGGGCTCTAAACATGGTAAATGCATTAAACGGGAGTATATTCTCGTATCTTGCTCATTTTGTGACACAAGAGGGCCCACATCATCTGCAATATATATAACTAATCCACCGTTACATCCAGAAAGATTTATTACATTTGCTATGTCAGATGCTACGTTAAGCCCCACCTGTTTCATTATAACTAGTGCCCTTAAATTCGAAATTGCAGCTGCAGAAGCAATTTCAACAGCTACCTTTTCATTTGTCGAAACCTCTACATATATCCCTGCTTTGCCGGCAACTTTGCTTAAAGCCTCTAATGTCTCTGTGGCTGGTGTCCCTGGGTAACCAGTTACAACTTGTACACCTGCCTCAATGGCGCCTCTAGCCACTGCTATGTTTCCCATCATTAGTGTCTTCTTCCCAGGTGAATCCTCGTATAGGTTATACATACATAACCACTTTACAAACTTTTTATAAAAGTTGCTTAACAAGGGGGCTTCTTAATCCCACCATAAAGTACAAGGGACCTGATTCCATCTACAGCGTCCTCAATCAGTGTATATGTGGGAATGCTGTTTGCCTCAAGCTCTTTGCGGGCATCTTCGGTGGCTTTTATGCTTCCAAGCCAAGTCACTAAAACTGGTTTCTTTCTGTAATTCCTTATAGCTTTAAGAACCCCTTTTTTAATTTCACTTATCCACTCGGGTGGGTGAGCTCCCTCAACTATGACCAAAACCACGTCGAATTCTGGAAGCCCCCTTAAGGAACTTAAAACATTTCCATACATTAAACCCTGCTGTTCAGGTGTACCCGTCCCTGTTATATCAACAGGGTTTAACAAACTTGCGTATTTTGGGACATACCTTTTTATCCTCTTTTTAACATATTCAGGGAGTTCAGGGACATCTAAGCTGTATTTTTCACAGATGTCCGATGCAATTATCCCTGGTCCACCGGAATTAGTGACAATTAACACTCTGTTCCCCTTTGCCCCTGACTGCAGAGACAAAGCTTTTATTGAGGCAAAGAGTTCCCTTATGTTATAAACACGTATAATGTTCCCCTTTTTACATGCAGCGTTAAAAACAAGGTCGTTGACTGCAAGGGAACCAGTGTGTGAAGCTACAGCCCTAACACCTGCCTTAGATCTTCCAGCTTTAAGTACAACTACGGGTTTCTTTTCAGCTGCTTTCCTGGATGCCCATATAAATTTTCGGCCATTCTTAACTCCCTCAATATAAACCGCTATAACCTTGGTTAAAGGGTCATCAGCTAGGTATCTAATTAAATCCGCCTCATCTATGTCAACCCTATTTCCAACACTTATAAACTTGCTGAACCCTATGTTTGAATCCTGGGCCATACCAAAGATGGCATCAGCTAACGCACCACTCTGGGATATAAAAGCAACGTGCCCTTTAATTTTTATGGGCATTGCAAGACTAGCGTTAAGATTTACATGTGTATTTATAATGCCAAGACAATTTGGACCTATAACATGGATACCATGTTTCCTAGCTACTGCACTGATTTCATTTTGGAGTGCAGCTCCCTCCCTACCTGTTTCAGCAAAGCCTGAAGATATTATAACTACGCCTTTAACACCTTTATTTCCACATTCTTCGGTGATTTTCGGCACCAAACTAGCTGGAACACAGATTACTGCTAAATCTACTTCGTCAGGAATACCTAGAATTGTTTTATGGCTTTTCAATCCGAATATTTCAGTTGCATTCGGATTAACTGGAAATATTTTCCCTTTATAGCCATCGTTTATAATGTTCTGCAGAATTACACCTCCAATTTTTAGGGGGTCTCTAGATGCACCTATCACAGCCACTGATTTGGGGTTTAAAATGCTGCTTAAATCCAGCTTAAAAAGTGATTCCCCTTTCATTTCCCCTTTCATTTTTCTAAAGGCGAAAAATCATTTTGCATCTCTCCATAAGGGGCAAGTGGCGCAATGTGCTCCACCAGCCATGTCTAGGTAGCTGTCATTCCACATTTTTACCTTTATACCATGCTCCTTTAATGCTTCTATTGTAGCTTTGTTTCTTTTATATATAATCACCAAGCCAGGTTTAATTGTAACTATATTAGCGCCGCATCTTGCCTGTTCCATTAAAGCTCGCATTAAGTGTTTGACATCATTTAAATTGTCTGGTTTACCTCCTACATATATGATTTCATCTTTATCGATTTTATCCTCCTTAATCAAGAAATCTAATAGGCTTACCTCCTTTCTTAAAATATATGGATTGCCATGCTTACCCCTCATGTATACTATACATTGCCCAGCGTTTTTGAAGGCGTAGGGGTGAACCATCATATCTATAGGTCTGTGCTGTATTTCACACTGGTGTCTAACAGACTCCAATAATTTGATAAGGAGTCTTTTTGGCGGTATATCCTTAATTATTTCACTGTCAAAATAATATGGCATTACAAGGGCCTTTCTTATATCCGGATAATTTATCACAACATCAAGATGCATATAATCCAAAGCAGGGTATTCAGGGTTTCGAACAGCACATATATACTTAATTTTTTCATCGACATCGCTTTTAAAAATTGCTCTGGCAGCTTCGATAAAACCTGTGAATGTTGTTCTCTGACCTATTCCAATGGCAATTGTTTCCTCATCTATTATATGTGTATCTCCCCCGTCTATCGCAAGAGGCTCTGTTGATGGAGTATCCACTTCATTGGCATCCCAGATTATTTTAACGT
>JAOZFL010000207.1 GCA_027491455.1 Thermoproteota archaeon
AGCGGTAACGAGGAGTAGAGGTCTCCTCTCCACAGGCTGACAGGGCCGTCCCAGCCCCCTTGCAAGAATTCTACAAGCCGATACGTAATCTCTGTACGGGTCGTCAAATGTCAGACCTTCAGACGTACCCCTCGGGTTCACCTTCACCACTCTGCGAGTAGCTCTTTCAGCCTTCTCGCAGAGCAGTCTTACGAATTTACCCCAAGAGGCATCTAGGATGTGTTGGGCCAGTGTTCTACCAACCTTAACCATGTTTTGAATTTGCAAGTCTTCAACAGCTACGACATCGTAGTTGTTGATGTAGAATCTACTAAGCTTGTGCAGGAAGTCGTCACGCTGGTTGACAAGCTTCTCGTAAGCCTTTGCCAGCTTTATTCTGCACTTCTCCCAGTTCTTTGAGCCTTTCTGCTTTCTTGATAGGTCTTTTTGGAGTTTCCTTATCCTCTTTAGTGTTTTCTCGTAAAACTTGGGATTTTCAACTTGCCTGCCGTCGGTGTCGGTCAGGAAGTATATTACTCCAACGTCTATTCCCACAACTTTACCAGCTGGTGGAAGTGGTTTTGGTTCAACTTCTGCTTGCACAATTGCATACCACTTTCCCGACTTCATTCTCTTGATGATTACGCCCTTAACTTTCCCTTCGATGGAACGATGGACCTTAATCGGAATTTCACCAACCTTAGATAATACGAGTTTCCTCCTCTCAGCATCTATTCTAAAACCACTCTGGTTGAAGTTCAGAGTTTTGAAGGAGTTTCCAGTCTTATACCTTAACTTACCAACCTTCTTCCCATTACGCTTTAGCTTAGCTAACGCCTTGATATTCGACCAGAGCTGATAGTTTACCATCTGCAAGACTTTGGAGTAGACTTTGTTCAAACTGGGATTCTCTTCCTTGAGTTTGACGATAAGAGTTTGAGTGTCTTTTTGCCTTATCTTTTTGCCTTTTTCCCTTGCTTTGTTCACTTCTTCAAGTAAGCGATTATAGAGCCACCTGCATATTTCAAGCTGTTCCATTAGCTTAGCCTGAATGGTTTTGGAGGGATATATACGGAATTTGTAGCTAATCAGCACTGCCCTCACCCTGTGATTCCACATATCTTTTCAGAACGTCTAACGTTACCTGCCCACTTGTTGCCAAGAAGTAGGAAGGAGACCAAAAAACATTCTTCCACAGCTTTTTCTTTACTTCTGGGAAATTTCGTCTTATTTCCCTCGATGTTATTGTTTTCAAGGCGTTGATGTATTTTGGAATGCTTAGAGTTGGTTTAGCTTTGAACAGAATATGAACATGGTCTTTATCACATTCTATCGCCAAAATCTACGGTACTTTACAACGAAGACAAGATGATATTGTAGTGAATAGACTGAATGTGCTCCTTTGTCAAGTTTATATCTCGTAGTTGCTCATCTTTTCTCAAAACTATAAATACTTATCGGCTCTCATCTCCACGCTTACGCATGGAGACTTCCCGCCGATAAAGTTAAAGAGTTGTTTAAGCTTTGCTTCACCCCCTTTCCACCTATTTTTTAGTAAAGTATTGACTTGTGTTAGCTGGGTGGGGACGAGTTTATATTTTTAGTTGAAAAGGGTGTATGTTGAGAAACGAGTTTATTGGCTGCTTGAAAAGTTTCCTTGGCCATGTTTAATGCTTCCCCTGCTTCTTTCTCCGTGAAAATCTCTGATGCAGGTTTATATTCTTCTTCAGAGCCGTACATAGCTGGTCCCCTCCTCAATGAAAGCAACTTAGAGTGTTTTGCATGTTTCTCAGCTTTAAACCATGTGGGTAGCTTATCTTTAACTTCGATTAACACTTCACTTACATCGTGTTTCCTGGGGTATTCAACCCCTATAAACCTTAAAACTGCCTTTAGTGAAAGTTCAACACATTCCTGGGATCTTCTAACCGTCATTGGGTTGTCTCCTTCATCGAAAGCGTTTTCAGCCTCCTTCAAACATCTTTTCGCCCGGTTTATGTAGTCCCTAGCCATTCTAATGTTATTCATATGTCCACCTTCTCTCCTAACTTTAAATCTGGTTTAAGGATCCAGTACCATGATCCATCGGGTAAAGTGATCTTTTTAGCGCCAAGCTTTTCAAGCCTCATTTTAATTTTATGCAGCTCCTTTTTCAAGGTGTCTTCGTCGTCATGGATTATTATTACGTCATGGGTCATGTCTAGTGTGATGGGGGGGTGACTCTTCAGGTTTTCATCGGTTAACATGTGGAGGTCTACATCTGGTTTAGGAGTTATGCCGAGTTCCTCGAAAACCTCGTCTAGAGCCTCAGCTATTTCTTCAAGTTTCCCCTTAAACCCCCTTATTGGTTTATGTGTAACTATAAGCAAGTCCACATCGCTTTGAGGGAATTCAGCTTCTCCTCTAGCTAAGGAACCGAATAAAGCCACTGAGACAAGTTCACTTCCTAAAACCTTGCATATTTTCTCTTTCAGCAACTTGTTGAATTTTCCCATTTCCACGGTGATCCCGTTGATTTTTCATTTATGTTCGGTGCAAAAGCTTTCACTCTGATTCCTGAATTGTTTCATTTACTTTTTAAGTTTGTCGAAGTCAACTTTCCCTTTAACAGTTTCCCCTTACTTGAAACAGCTTTGTTTAGACTTTTCAGGTTTAGAAATGAGTGAAGGATTCTTTGTCTTTTGAGGGTGGGCATGGTTCTAGTTGAAAGTGATGGAACACTGTTTGAAGTCTTTTTCGAGGGGGTTTGATTCGTTTAAGTTGGCTCTTCAAAATAAATTTATAAAAGAAGTTGTTCCATAGAAGAATTAAAGGTTTCAAGTGATCTCCATGTCCACGGAGGAAAGGTTTAAGCTGATAAAGGATATATCAGAGGAGATAATTACAGAGGAGGAGCTTTTCAAACTTTTAGAGGAGAAAAGGAACCCTGTTGCATATGACGGCTTTGAACCTAGCGGCTTAGCCCATGTTCCATTCGGGGTTTTCAGGCCCCTCCTTCTCAGAAACCTTTTGAATGCAGGGGTGAAGATGAAGCTGTTATTAGCTGATTGGCATGCCTGGATCAATGGTAAAATGGGTGGTGACCTGGAGAAAATCCAGTTGGTTGGAGAATATTTTAAAGAGGTTTGGAGAGCTGCAGGGGTAGACATGGGAAAAGTTAAATGTGTATGGGCCAGCGACTTGGTTGATTCAAGTGACTACTGGAAGAAAGTTGTTTTGATAGCTAAAAACACGACTTTGAAGAGGACGTTTAGATGTTTAACGATCATGGGGAGAAGGGAGGGGGAGTTAAAGGAGACAGCCCAGTTGATATATCCCATGATGCAGTGTGCAGATATATTTCAACTTGGATGCGACATCACACAGCTTGGCCTGGACCAGAGAAGAGTTAATGTTTTGTCAAGGGAGATAGGCCCTAAAATAGGCCTCTGGAAACCAGTTGTGGTAAGCCACCATATACTGATGGGTTTGGAAGGGGTTAAGGGGCCTGGAGGATACGATGAAGACAGGGAAATAGATGTAGCAATCAGTTCAAAGATGAGTAAAAGTAAGCCTTCAACCTCTATTTACGTCCATGATTCAAGGGAGGAGATTTACATGAAGATAAAGAGGGCTTACTGTCCACCCAGGGAAACTGCTTGGAACCCAATCCTGGACTACGCTAAACACATTTTATTCAGGGCTTTCAACAGTGTTAAAGTGGAAAGGGAGTCAAAGTATGGGGGAGACGTGGTTTACAGGGGATACAGGGAACTTGAAAGAGACTATGTTAGGGGGAGTCTTCACCCCTTAGACCTTAAAATGGCAGTGGCACATTATTTGGACTTGTTAATTAAACCGGTTAGGGAACACTTTGAAAGGAACAGGGGGGCAAGGGAACTTTACGAAACCATAAGGGAACATGAAACCTTCGAACCTTAACCTTTCCCCTTTTAAATGGGAGGTGTCCTTGTTGGAGGCTTTAAGAGAACTTAGCAAGCTAACCAGAAAGGAAATCCTAGGGGTAGCCGTTAAATCAGAGATTGAAGCAGAGAAACTTTACAGTAAACTTTCAGAAATGGTTGAAGAAGTGGTTTTAAAGGAAAGGCTTAAATGGTTGAAGGGGGAAGAGGAGAAACACAGGAAAACCCTTGAAAACCTTTTCTACAAGGCCTTTCCAGGTGAAAAGATCAGTGTGCAGATGGTTTCAATTGTTCCAGGGGTGAAAGACGTGGAGGAAAGGGTGCGTAAGGAATCCTCTGCATCCGAACTGATGAAGCTTGCAATTGAAGTTGAAAGGGCATCAGAAAAATTCTACATTTACTTTGCTGAAAAAAGCGAAGATGAAAAAGTTAAATTGCTCTTTGAATACCTCGGAGAAATGGAGAGAAGCCACTACTACATTGTAAAGTCAGAGTATAAAATTGTCTTTGAACACCCTGAATACATTGAAATGGTACATGTAGGCCCCTGAAAGGTTTTAAAGGTTAAATAAAATATTTAGGGATTTTTAAGGTGTCTAATTTGAGGTTTTTATCTTTTAAGGAGTCAATGGGAATAGTTGACCTTAACTCTTCCTACATGGGGCTGCCAACTTCTATCTTGATGGAGAATGCCGGTAGAAACGTTGCAGAGGAAATATCTAAAAGGGTTGATGTGAAGGGGAGGAAAGTTGTTGTTTTTTGCGGTACAGGGAACAATGGAGGAGATGGATTTGTAGCCGCTAGACATTTAGCGGTTAAGGGGGCAAGGGTTAAAGTTATTTTGATAGGTGAACCTGGCAAGATAAGGACCGAGGAAGCAAAGATGAACTGGGAAGTTGTTTCTAAAATGTTTTTAACCGTTGAGAGGGGGATAGTCAGGGATTCATCAGATCTTTCAATGCTCAGCTCTTTAAAAGGGGAAGCAGATATCCTTGTAGATGCAATGCTCGGCACAGGGTTGAAGGGCCCTGTAAGGGAACCTTTCCTTTCAGCCATAAAGTTTTTCAATGAGTGTAAAGGGTTTAAAGTAGCTGTGGACACCCCTTCAGGTTTAAACCCTGATACAGGGGAGGTTCACGGGGAATCAGTTAAAGCTGATTTAACGGTTACTATGCATGTTTTAAAGGAGGGGTTTAAGGGGGCA
>JAOZFL010000013.1 GCA_027491455.1 Thermoproteota archaeon
AACTGACGCCAAACCAGAGGTATATGCTGAATGAAAAACAGTTTCTCATCCTACAAGCTGTCACTTTATGTTGCTGTAAACATGGAAAGCCTTTTTATTCAGAATAAATTTATATATCAGTCTGATATTTTAATTTTTGGTGATGGAGTTGTCGGAAATTGTGAGGATCGGTAAGAGGTATACCATAGTGATACCCAAAACCATTAGGCAGAAGCTCGGCTTGAAAGAGGGGCAACTTTCAGAGATCAAATTGGAAAAAGGAAAAATAGTCATAATCCCTAAGGCAATGGATCCCTTTCATAGATTGAGCGAACTAATCGGAGACATTGAATACAACGAGGAAACTGAGAGAAAAGCTGAGAAGTGGTTGCTTGGAGAGACTTAACGGTTGGAAAAGTGGATAAATTGCCGGTGGCTGACACAGAATTTTTGTTTGGGATGAGGAGTTCAGATCCTAAACACACCTATGTAAAGTCTATTCTAGACGAATTGGAGAGAGTTCACCCGGGCAGGAGAAAAGAACTAGCTGTACCGCCATTGGCAATCTTTGAAATGGTAATTGTTTGTATGAGTGAAGGGAAAAGGGTTGACACAATCATTGAAACCCTTAAACTTATCAAAGACATAGTTTCTCAGTATAAGCTTGACATAACAGAGTTTAGCATTGATCAAGTTGTGAAGGGTTTAGCCATATATAAAGGTCTCAAAAGGGGTTTCTTTGACTCCTTAATAGCCGGATCAGCTTTAACCCGTGACAACGTAGTTATAGGAGACGACAAGGCTTTCCTTAACATCCCTAATTTAAAGAGGAAAACCCTGAAACAGTATTTAAAGGAACTGAAAAGTAAATAGTGACACGGCACCGCAAATCAACAGTTCACAGGGGCATTGAAAACCTCCTACAAATCAAGAAAACAAGAAATATTCATTTAGTCCTTAAAGATGGATCATACACCATGTCAAGTCTCTCATGTCCTTGAGACATCTCACATCTCAACATGTACAGTACTAACTTACACAACTGGTACATGCATTTATTGGACATGGCACCATTTATGGTTAACATAGCATAAACTATTTCTTTTCCAGCTGCAGGTGTAGAAGGACAGGTGAAATCTTGAAGTGAAAAGGGGTTTAGATAATTAAATTGCAAGGTAGGCTTTCCTGACTTTTTCGTTTACCAGTAATTCTTTCCCTTCACCTTGAAGAACTATTCTGCCGTTTTCAAGTACATATCCTCGGTCAGCTATTTCCAAGCCTTTAGCAACGTTTTGCTCGACTAAAAGAATAGTTGTCCCCACCTTTTTCAATTTCTCTATGGATCTAAAAACTTCTGAAACAAGTTTAGGAGCTAAGCCAAGGGAGGGTTCATCTAACATTAAAAGCAGGGGCCTAGACATTAACCCTCTAGCTATTGCAAGCATTTGTGCTTCTCCGCCGCTAAGTGTCCTTGCAACTTGATTTTTCCTCTCTTCCAGCCTTGGAAATAACTCGAAAACCTCTTTTAATGTTTCATCTCTTTTTTCTCTTGCCTTTTTAATGTATGCACCCATTAAAAGGTTTTCCTTAACTGTTAGATTTGGAAATAAACGTCTCCCCTCAGGTACAAGGGAGATTCCTTTCTTGGCTACTTGATGAGGCTGTAAACCGTTAATTTCTTTTCCATTAAAGATTATCCTTCCTGATCTAGGTTTTTTCATGCCTGCAATTGTAAGTAGCGTTCTTGTTTTACCTGCACCGTTTGACCCTACAATTGTCACTAGTTCCCCCTTCTCAACGTTGAAGGATATACCCCATAGGACTTGAACCATTCCATAGTAAACATCGATGTTCTTTACTTCGAGCAGCATTCAACCACCTAAACAGCACCTAAATATGCATCTATAACCTTTTTATCCCTTGCAACTTTTTGAGGGGTTCCCTCAGCTATTTTTACACCGTAGTGAAGCACTGTCACTCTCTGTGAGATGTTCATGATGAATTTCATGACGTGTTCAACGAGGCACAACGTTGTCCCCCATTCACTGTTTATTTTCCTAAGCAGCTTGATCAACTCATTTATTTCTGTTGGGGTTAAACCAGCAGCTATTTCATCTAGTAAAAGCAGGTCAGGTTTCGCCGCTAGGGCTTGAGCTAAAGCTGTTCTCTTTATCTCAACAAGGTTAAGGTGCTTACATAATCTGTTACTTAAAGGGGTTAAACCTATAAACTCTAAGACTTCTTTTACTCTTCGCCCTACACCTTCCTTCTCCTTTACATGGTTGTAGGCTCCCACCTTTACTGCTTCTTCAACTGTTAACCCGTAGAATGGTTTAACAACTTGAAAGGTTCTACCTATCCCTAGCCTAGAGATTACATGGGGTAATTTACCTGTTATATCCCTTCCCTTAAAGTACACCTTGCCAGATTCAGGTTTATAGAATCCTGTTACAACGTTGAAAAGAGTTGTTTTACCTGCACCATTAGGTCCAATTAAACCTAGAATTTCACCTTGAAACACTTGGAAATCTACTTTGTTAAGAGCTACTAGGCCACCGAACCTCTTCGTCACTCCTTTAACCTCTAATATTGCATCTCTACCCCTTGACAAGTTCATCATCCAATTTCCCTTTTAGAAGGTTTATATTTAAGCGATAACTTCTTGAACAAGCTGGAGAGCCCTTCAGGGATAAATATAAGTGTAACCATTAAAACCACGCCGTAAAAAATTAGGTGGACACCAGGGATCCAGGCTCCAATTGTTGATCTGAGATACTCCGACAATGTGTGAAGAATGAAAACCGATGCAGGTGGACTGTAAATTGACCCTAGTCCTCCAACTATTCCTAAAACCGCTACTTCCAGGCTAATACTGTTATCGAACTGTGAAGGATGTATATAGCCAGCTATCAAAGCGTAAAGAGCCCCTGCAACTCCTGTGAGAAAGGAGTAAATCATTAAAGCCTTCAGCTTAGACATTCTTGCATCTACACCGAGCATCTCAGCGGCTTCCTCGTTTTCACGGACAGCTAAAAGATCGAATCCAAGTTTACTTTCCCTCACCCAAATATTTATGAATATAGAAATGGCTAAGAGTGCAAGTAAAATATAGTAGTAAGGAGTGTAAGTTGCAAACCTTAAGTAATATATTGAACCATATTTTACAGGGAGATATCTTTCAGCTGGTCCTCCAACTTCCTCCCAGACCAAGAAAAATTTCTGTAGGACTACAACGCTTGCAATGGTTGCCAATGCATACCAAACCTCTTTAAGACCGAATCTAAAGGCTGCATACCCAATTACCGCGGCGAAAAAAACTGATACTATGCCACTTGCAATGATCCCTATCCATGGAGTGACATTCCATTTAATAAGAAGGGTGCCCATTGCATAGCATCCTAAACCCACATAGGCCCCTGCTCCCAGGTCAAGTTGACCTGCAAAACCGCCAATAATGTTCCATGCACTTACAACAACAGCGTAAAACAAGATGTATGTCACGATTAACACATAATAATTGTTGAACCCTAGAATCGGTGGGAGGAAGCAAAGAACAACAACGAATACAACTAAAGGTTTTAATTTATCAATGTCCAATTTCCATTTACCTCCTTCCAAATAACCCTTTAGGTTTGAACCAAAGCACAAGGATGAATATTAGGTATATGATTGCAGTGCTTGCCCTTGGATCCCAGAAAGTGATTTCTAATCCCTCCGCTACCCCTAGTATTAAACCTGAAGCTAAAACCCCTGTTACTCCTCCAAGTCCCCCCATGGCAACTATTACCCAGCTTAACAAACCCCATGTTAAACCGGCTAAGGGGTTAACCTGTTGAAAAGTCATTATGAAGGCAGCTGCAATAGCTATTATGCTGCATCCAAGCCCAAAAACAACGGCGTACATTCTCCTCACATTAACACCCATTAAAGCGGCAGCTCTCATGTCATCACTTGTCGCTCTAACAGATACACCGAAATACGTTTTGTTAAGGACCCAGTTCAAAAGAAATAAAACTACTACGCTTACCACAGCTGTTACAAGCCTCGAAACAGGGACTACAACTGAACCCAGGTTTATTTTCCCAGTTAAAAAAGTTGACTGAACAGCTTTAGGTTCAGCTTTCCATGCAGCTAAAGCCAGGTTTTGGAGCAGTATTAGAAGCCCAATTGTTATCCCTATCTGTGAAACAGCTGGAGCGTCAATCACCTTGTCAATCACTAACTTATACACTACATAGCCGAAAACAAAGTAGATGGGAAAGGTGAAGAGAAGTGTAAGTTCACCTGGTATTCCAAGCGAAAAACTTAAAAAGAAAGTTATATACATGGCAAGCATTACAAATTCTCCATGGGCGAAATTTATCACGTTCATAACGCCGAACTGCAAAGCTAAACCCATTGCTACAAGTGCATATACACATCCAATCAGTAACCCATTTGCAATGTTCTGTAAAAGCAAATTTAAACTGACAAACATGATAACCACGTCCAAGGTTTTTAGCTGGGTAACATGAACCAATAACGGTTTAGTAAAAAAAGAAGGGGGGTTTAAGGTATAGGGAAAACCGGTGCTCTTTGTCTGACCCCTGGAGGCCACACAAGAACTGGTTCAGCGTTTATAACTTGTAGGACACAGGCCTCTGCATATATGTTGTCTCCCCTATCATCAAATTTGATGTGTTGCGAAGGATAGGTTTCAGCTGCCGGTCCACTTGTAAGGTCAAGTGACAAGAACGCTTGTCTAAGTGTGTCAGGGTTTAATGGGTTTTGAGGGTTAAGTTCACCTGCCTTTTCCAGGGCCTCCTTAATTGTCCACAGGGAATAAACTATTATTCCACCTGCCTCAGTAGGTATTTTGCCATAGGCCTCCCTGAACTTTGAAACGAATTCCTTATTATAAGGAGTGTTCAGCATTGGATTATAACTGTAGGTTTGAGTGAACCCTTCACCTGCTGGGCCACATGCCTTTATTGATTCAGGGTCAGCGTATCCGCAGCCCCCAGCACCTGCAACGATTTTAGGTTTGAAACCCATTTCATCCATTGTTTTAGCGATTAACACTCCGTCATGGAAGTATGGCACTGAAATCACTACGTCTGGGTTAGCTTCCTTCAATTTACTTACAATTGGTGAAGCATCAGCTATGTCATATGGATACTCTATTCTCTCCACAACTTTTAAGCCATGACTTAAAGCCGCGTGATAGGCTCCAAGTGCTACATACTTACCGAAAACAGAGTCTTCATTTATTATAGCGATAGTTTTTACTTCAACACCCTTCTCCTTTGCTGCTCCAACCACGAAGTCAACAGCTGTTTTTCCATGAATAGCGGTTTTAGGACATGCACGGAAGAGGTATTTCCACCCCCTCTCTGTAAGGAAGTCCACTAAGGCATCAGCTATAAGTATAACCTTTTCCCTTTCAGTAACCTCTGCCATAGCAGCTGTGTGTCTACTAATGTAAGCCCCTATAATTATTGATGGATGCTCCCTTGCAACCAATGATTCAGCAGCTAGCTTAGCTCCTTCAACTGTGTCCTTTGAGTCTTCAACGACCAACACTAGTTTAGCTCCACCCAAAGATTTTATGCCTCCCCTTTCATTTATGTCTTTGACAACCAGTTCAGCTGCTTGCTTAGCTTCAGCACCGAAAATCGCATGTGTACCTGAAAGAGGCTCTATTAAACCTATTTTAACCTCTTTTATTTTCGGTTTAGGGGTAGGTGTCGCTGTC
>JAOZFL010000083.1 GCA_027491455.1 Thermoproteota archaeon
CAATTTTTATTCGTATAATCTTCCAAATAGTAGTTAAAGCGAAGTTTTATAAAGGCTCTCCGACTAGCGTCAAGAAATGTTTGACGGATGTCCATCATGCGCTATAAGATAGTCATCCAACTGTTTTTGCCATTCCCAGACTTTCTTTAAGTTCTTTTTCCCTTCAGGGGTAAATTTCTCAACAATGACTAGATAAATCATGAGTCACCTCCTTCACATCTCTGAGAAATAAAGATGAAGGGATGGGTTGGCCCAGATTCGCCTGTGGAGATGAAGCCTCTACTGGTAGAGATACCAGCAAGCCTCATCGTTGAAGCAGGAAGCCCCTTCCAATAGGGAGGGGTAGATCACAACTTGTAGAGGCTAGATTAACTCTTTGTCTTGGACATAGCTTCTTCCCAGTTTAAGGGCAAGTTCAGCCTTGGTAAGTTCTCTTCCAAGGTAAGCTGAATGGGTTAACTGGGATAAAAGGTTTAGCTCTATTGCCTTTCTAATGATTCCACTTGCCCTTTCACCCTTGATTATTACACTGGGTTTCCTTGTTGCGCCACGTTTAAAATGCATTAAAACTATTTTTTGTTTTTTTCTGTCAATTGAAACTTTGAAGTAGCCTTTAGGATCTATTTGGTAGGGTTTATGTATGGGGCCTTCTATTGGGATTACTTTGCTCCGTTTTTCAACTTCCCTTTCATAGGGTGTTTCTTTGCTTCTTTTCTCCTTTAATAATAAAAGGTTTAATCCAAGGTTTTTGGGCGGTGTTTTCCTTTTTTTGGCTAGATACATCATTTTAGAAGCAGTTGAGAGTTCTTTAACCGTCCCTCTGGTTTTACGGCTTTGCTCTGTGGTCAGTAAAACATTGACACTTAGTTCAGAGGCTATGCCAGCTATTAAAGCATTAACACCTATAGAGTCAGCGTCAAGGAGCTCTGTAACGTTTCCAGTCCCCATAAATAGGAGGTGTTCAGGGTTCCTCAACTTGAATTCTTTAAAAGCCATTAAAGAATCGGTTAGACTTGGAGAAAATAGAGGGGAAAGCACAGGGTCGCAAAGCATTTTTTTGATGCCTAGTTCCTCAGCTTTCCTGATGTTTTCCTCTAGGACCTTTATTTTCTCTTCTATTGATGAGGGAAAGAGGTTTTCAGAGTAGTTGTATGGAATGATAACAGCTGCTTTATCATCCATGTGTCGAGCAACTTTCTCCATGTTTCCTCCTTCAAGGCTTACAACGAGGTCAGCACCTGCCTTCAAAGCTGATACTATTTCTTCAGGGTTTATGGAGTCTATGCTAATCGGTACATTAAACTTTGCCTTTAAAACCTCAACTATTTCCCTTGCTTTTTCTGGGTGGCTTTCACCAGCCAGCATGCCTATATCGATTATATCTGCCCCTGAGTCAATGTAGTGTTTTGCTTTATTAACAATTTCTTCCCTTGAAAGAAGGGGGGCATCCACTATTTCAGCTGCTACTCTCATAGGTAAGTCTTTGTGAACAGCTACCCTCCCTACAAGTAAACATTTCCCTTCCTTCCTTAATTTCTCCTCTAACTTCCTGGTTTCGCTTTCTTCTCTTTTCAATTGTTCCCTTTCCATTTCACTTAAAAGTTCACATGCAGGAGTTACATGGGAGAAACTTATTTTCCCTTCAAGAAAAACATTTATCACTGTTTTAAGGTCCTGTGCATATTTGGGGCCTTTATATGTAGGGATCCCTATTTCATTTTCTATTGGCTTTGTACTTCCCCTTACAAGACCAGGGACAAGTATAAGGTCAAAATCTGAAATTTTCTCCTTTAAAAGTTGATGTTTAATGTAGTTGATTGTCATCAATGAAGCTACTTCGAAGGGCAGAGGTAAAACAAGTACATCTGTTTTGCTTCCCTTTAAACCTAACTTAACAACTCTCCTAGCCAATTGCCCGGTTACAACTAGTATTTTCACTTTAACTCCCTCAGAAGCCTTAAAATCTCTTTTTCTATTTGTTTCGGCTCAATTAGAACATGTATCCCTTCCATCATGGCTAGTTTCCTTGTATTTTCCACGTCTATCCTCCTTGTCCTCAGTTTTTCTCTTCTCCAACACTCAATAGCTGAAAATGGACAGGTTTCAACGCAAAGTTCACATCCATGGCACCTTGACAGGTTTATCCTTGCCAGTCCCTCAACTATTTCAACTGCTTCATAGGGGCAAACAGCTATGGGACGGCAGACTTCGCATCCTCTGCACTTCAATCTGTTCACAGAGCAGGGCACTGTGATCTCCACTTCTCCGTCCCTTAAATCAACGGGTAAAACAAACACAGGAACCCTTCCTTTAACTGCTTGGGAAACAGCGTTTGTAACAACTGTGTCCGCTATTCCATGGACTATTTTAGCGACTGTGTTGGCTGTAGCCGGTGAAACAATTAGGGCAATGTACCTTTTAAGGGAGAAGCGCCCAGAGTAAACGTTGCTTACACCGCTCAGTTTTTCATCAACTAGTTCCTCATAATAATTACCCGGTGAAACCTCCTTTAATTTATCCAGTAGACCATATATCCTTATTATTTCCTCTCCAGCTCTTGAAATAAAAGTTGTAACTTTGACTTTTTGCTTTTCCTTAATTTTCTTAATTGCTTTAAAGGTCTCGAATAGATATGCCCCTGAACCAGTTATACCCCATGCAATGTTCCTTTCCATTTCAGTCTTTCCTTAACCTAAATTCTTCCCTTAACTTCCTCAGGGATGCATAGTATTTGGCGACTAAATTGTGGTCATGTATGCTTTCCAAGTCTCTTTGTATAAGTAAAACTCTTGTGTCACCAGGTAAGTCCCTGAATCTTTCAACAACTTCTTTAGCCATGTAGCGAAGCACATCCTCTGCAAATCTTGGTTTAGATAAAGCTGATTTAATAACTTTTAATTCATCCTTCTTCTTTAAGAGTTCATAGGTTGAGGCGCTCATAGATTCCTTAACTATTTCTATCAAGGTGTTGGCATCTATTGAAAAGTTTTCCGGGACCTCTATCATTAATGTAGAGTAACTTCTTTGCATGTGGGTAGCAATAGGCAGCGATTCAAGTATGCTTTCAGCGTCTTCAACATTGTTCACCTTGTTCCTTAATAGCTCTTTCAATTCATCCCTTAAATCTTTTTGTGCACTTGGACAAGCCGTTATACCTGTTACCTTCACACCTATAGCCTTGGTTATCTTTATGCTGCCTTCTTCATCTCGGTACGCCCTTGCCCTCCCCATCAAAACAACTGTTTCAAAGGTTTCCTTGCCTGTTACCGGGGTTTTATCTGGGAAAACAACTTCACCCTTCAATAAGATCTCAGCTCTTCTCCCATATGAATGTTTAGAAAGCAATTCTTTAACCACTTTACTGCAGAACTCCTCAACTTTAAGTTTCTTTCCTGCATAATGTGATAAAGCCTCTGAAATCGCCTCGTAACTCCTCGATGCATGTATCCCCCTATATTCTGCTGGGAGATCGATGTAAGCCGAGACTTTAGGTACGAAAAAAGCGCTTCTGTTATTTATTTTAACCGAGAAAACAGGTACTCTAATACCTTCAACCCCTACCCTTCTAATATATAGGCCAATATCAGGTCTTTGAACGTTTACATCGGATGAAAGCAAATTAATCCACTCACTCTTCAAATTGAAAAATCCAAAAAACAACATTTTACCCCTTTAACCTTGCTTCTGCTTATTTAAATAATTTCCAATTTTAAAGTTAAACTTCAAAAATTAAAATGGTTGAATGGAAAACAAATATGAACTTCCCTTGCAATCGATGAAGCCGCCATGATTTTACCGGTGTGCTAAGGGTTTAACTCCTCACATAAAAATAGAGCTCATAGTTTTTGGTCAAGTAAAGGTGACTTGGTTGAGTGGTTGGCGGACACTTTTAGATGAGCTTGGTTTAAAGAGGAACATGACCTATGAAACAATTGTCACCACAATCTCAAAGGATAGAGATTTCAACGTTGCTCCAATGGGTGTAATTAGAATGAAGGGTGAAAGACTTAAAATAAGGGTCTATAAAGACACAGAGACATATAGAAACATGGTTTTAACCCGAGAAGCAGTGATTAACCTGACATTTAAAGTTGAAGATTTCTACTCCTCCATTTATGAAAAGGAAAGGTTTACCGGTGAAAGGTTCACTGATTCATTAACTGTTAATTCCCCTAGGCTGAGGAATGCAGATGCATATATAGAGGTTCAACTTGAAGAGGTGAAAAATGTTGATCAAGAAAGATCTGATTGCATCTTCAAGGTTAAATTCGTAGAAGCCGTGAAAACCATGCCTAGAGCTCTTTGCAGATGCGACTACGCGGTTATTGAATCCCTAATACATTTAACTCGAATACCTGTATACCTAGAAAGGGGTGAGAAGGGGAAAGCTGAAGAATTAATTTATCTCATAAATCATTATAGGGGGATAGTTGAAAGGATATGTCCGGGCGGTAAGCACTCTGAGGTAATGAGGAAAATCGCCTCTAAGTTAGAGGGGTTTAAGGTTGAAGGTAAAAGTTAAGTCTCCCTCAAGACTACACCTAGGGATAATAGACCTTAAAGGGGACCTTGGAAGGATATATGGGTCTATTGGTGTAACCATTGACAAACCAAATGTTGTTTTAACAGCGGAGAAAAATGAACAGTTTTTAATTCAAGGCGCAGATGCTGCACGAACACGTTTATTTGCCCAGAGATTCCTTAAGAGAACAAAGGTTGCTGAAAAAGTGAACATAGAAGTTGAAGAAACAATCCCTAAGCATGTTGGCCTTGGATCAGGGACACAGCTTGCAATTTCAATTGGTGAAGCTTTAAACAGGATATTTGGTTTAGGGCTTAGCATAGAGGAAATAGCTACGCTTATGGGGAGAGGTAGAATTTCAGGTGTGGGTTTATATGCATTTAAAAATGGGGGGTTCATTGTAGATGGAGGAATAGACCTTAAAGCTAAAGCTAAAGGGAAAATCCCGCCGCTTATTTTCAGGGGTGAGGTACCCGATAAATGGTGCTTCCTAATCGCTGTACCATCGCTGGAAAGAGGATTGTATGGCAACCGGGAGATCAAAGCTTTCAAAGAAGCTAAACTAACAGTGAACAGGGGGATACCAGGGGAAATCTCAAGAGTTGTCTTGCTGAAAATGATTCCATCTATACTTGACAGAGATATAGAGTCATTTGGTTGGTCACTGAGTTACATTGAAAGGAAAGTAGGCGAAGCCTTCAAAGCAGTTCAAGGAGGAGTTTTCAGAGACCCTGTTATAGGGGAAGGGGTGAGGTTCCTGATTAGGAAGGGGGCTTATGCCGCTGGTCAAAGCTCATGGGGACCTGCTTTTTACGGTTTATACGGGAACAAATCAGAAGCTGAAGACGTAAAGTATGAATTAAAAGATGTTTTAACCGTTAAAACAAATGTTTTCCTGGCTTCACCTCAAAACAAAGGGGCTGAAGTCAAAGAATCCTAGATACAGGGCTATCAGGGTCTAAAACCGTTTAAGACAGCTAGGAAAATCGAGTTAGCTGTTAAATCAGCGGTTGTTCCAGGGTTCAAATTCCTTTTCCTTAGGTCAAAATCCAGTTTCTCAATTATTTTCTTACCCTCACTCCTCATTACACCATCTTTCTCTAAAATCTCCTTGGCATTCCTAGATCTTTCACGCGCAGTCTTTC
>JAOZFL010000012.1 GCA_027491455.1 Thermoproteota archaeon
TCCAGTCTCGGTGCAAGGTCAAGCAAAGTGTTGTATGGAGGACAATGGAAATTGAGTATAACATGGTCCCAGTCCACTGAAACCTGTTTAGCTATTTTCTCCATTCTTTTCCGAAGCCCACCTTCACCTTCCTCTCTTGGAGTATTCCAAGGAGTGGGATTAACATATTCAAAACTAATCATTTCGTATCCAGGAAGCCCAGGTAACTCAACTGCTTTTCCCAAGGGGTAAACAATGTTTTCATGGTTTTTATCAAATTCCTTTATGACGCCGTCGATGTACAGCTCATCGTCGTTTCCAGGCATACAGTAAACAGTTATGTCCCTTGGTAACATGTCAACAGCCATTTGAAGCCATTCCCTAAGCCTTCCAGTCATGACTTCTCTGAAAAGTTCATCCAGTTTCCCTCTATCCATTTTAAGCTCCTCGACTTCCTGCGGAGTCATCTCCACAGGGTAGTACCCTGACTCCCTTATCCTTCTCTCCATGTCCTCCTTTTCACTTTTATTCCTCACAGTCCATTTCCTACCGAAAAGTTTACAGGTCCATTCACTTTCCCCCCTCTTAATAAGGGGAATTATGCTCTTACCTGTTAAGTCACCGCAGAAAAGGACAATGTCCGCTCCTCTCTGCGCAGGTGTATTCAGCCATTTCCTCCAAACAAGTTCACTGCCATGGACATCTGTTGCAAAGAAGAACCTCACCATTTCCAATCTCCACTAAAAATTAATTTCTGGGAAACCCGCTTAAAAATTGGCACTGCTTTACAAGATACCTACCTTTTAAAGTAACTATTTAAGTATTTCGGAAAAGGGAGAAGTAGCGGAGAATTAGAAAGATCAGAGCCCCAATTTAAAACCTGGTTAAATCTATCACTGATCCTTCTCTATTTAATTCAAATCCTTAAAATGAGGAAACAGTATTGACAATTAAACAAACAACGTTTACTTGTATATTAAATCCAATGCTTCCACTTAAAAGAGGGATACATGATATAGATTAAAGAATTACTTTCAGGGAAGAAGGAAAAAACAAAAAAGAAAAGAGGGAAGTTTTTATGCTGGAGGTATCTCCTTATATATAGTAGTGGGATCTATGCCTCTCTTCTTGTTATAAGCCCAGTAAGCCACGAAGATAAAGAGTCCGAAGCCCATCCAAACCATGTATGTTGCAATGGTCAATGGATCTAAAGCTAGCGTTGCAAAGTAGAATATGTAAGTCCACCAGGCGAAAGCTATGATCCCTAGAATCGTTAACAGTGGAACCCCAGCCACCATGAGTTTAAGCCCTTTATCGTAGATTTCAGGTCTACTATAGGGGAGTATAGATGCACAGATTGCATCGAAACAGTACCTATATATACATAGAACCGTTGTTCCAACCATGGCTATAAACCAGCTGTAAGCGTTTGCAACGACGCCTATGAAACCGACAATCATCGTAACTATTATTGCCCAGTGGGGGGTGTGGAATCTGTCATTTACTGCTGCTAAGAATTCAGGGAAGAACCTGTCGAAGCTCCAAGCGAATATCTGTCTACTTGTAACTAGTAGGAACGATGGAATATCGTTCATTAACCATATGGCACCTGTAATAGCTATAATAATCATTATAGCTGTGTTTGGGAAGGCTAAAATAGCACCGAAGAATGGCAGTATAGCTGGTGGAGCTTCTATTCCTCCAAGGGCTGCAGATAACCCCTCCGCATTGTTTAAAGCTGCGTAGTGGTATGCTGTGATGAAGTCTCCAAAAGCACCCCAGCACACTCCGCTTAGAACAACGTAGTAGATCAGGATAACAACTGTTCCAAGGGCCATTGAGATCATCAGGCTCCTAGACGGATCTTTCACTTCGCTCCCTATGAACGATGTCATTGTGAACCCTATGTAGGCCCAAGTTGCAGGGGTAGCTGCCCCCATGGTTGAAGCCCAGTTAGAACCCATAGCGAATTGTTGTAAGCTGAAACCTGCATCTGTAGCTGCTTTCCATACTCCATCCCAAGCTCCCGCTCCAAATATTGCATTGAACTGAGCCTGAGCAAGCCCAGGTGTCAGGGTTCCCCATGCAAAGTAGCCTATAGTTATTATACCAGTTATAAGTGGGATACCTACAATGACATTCATTATCGCTCCGAACACCCTCATGCCAACCAAAGCCAACACTGAAAATATCAGTACAAGGAAAAACCCGAAGACTATTTGCCCTACTGGTCCCTGTGCCCATATACCGAAGTCCATTAACCCCTTGTTCTTGGTCATTAATCCGTATATCCAGACGCTTAAACCCCAGAACCAACCGTCCAGTGCACCTATTATTCCAAAGCTTATTGCCTCTGTGAACCAGAAAGCCCATGAAGAGAGGAAACCTATTGTTGGATCTATGGCTCTCGTTATGAAAATGTAGTCTCCACCTGCCCTAGGCATCATGATGGCCATTAATGCAAAGCTGACACCTAACAGGACACTTGGAATACCTGCTACGAAGAAAGCCATTGGCATACTTGCACCAGGATACTTTACAGCGTCCATTGTGCTGTGGAAGTTTATCCCTCCACCTATGACGTGGCCAAGAACGAAGCTTAGCGCTGTGAACGACCCGACTTCCCTTACTAGGCCTGATGCACGTCTAACAAATACAACTTCTTCCTCAGCCATAAATAGGAACCTCTTTTTCCACCTATCTTTTTTTCAGAAAAAAATAAGGCAAGTTAAAGATGTACCTTGAGGAACACTTTTAAATTTTTTGTATTGTGGTTGTTGCCTTCGTTTTTTGACGTAACACTTACACATGTCAGGTGAGAAGACCCCCCTTCTTCATAGAAAGGTTGAACAGCTACAATATTTAAATACTGGATTAAAATGTCTAATAAATCCACTGGCTCTGAGACATTCTAGCTGGGTGTTAAAGGCATAAACCAGACACAACACCAATACAGATACCCCCTGTTTCAATGAGCAGAGTGACACTTCCAGGATGACACAATGTTAAGTGTATGCAACCTAAGTTATAGCTGAGTGCTTTGCTTTAAGCTCTGAAACCATGTGGATAGGTGCATAGCAAAGTTTAAAAGGGCAATTGTTATATTGTAAGCGTTGACAATTTTAATTATCAGTTATCTTTTGAAGTTTTCTAGGCAGACTATGAATCCTCATAGTTTTGTTGAGGCGTTGCCCTTGGATAAGAAATTAAAGGATTTAATTTCACTGAGTGAAGCTATAACGGAACTTGATAACATTAGGGCAGGGTACTTTGTTAATCCTAGGAAAATAGATGATAAAATAGGAAAAGTCAGGATAGGCGACATTGGATCTAAATGGAAGGTTGCAAAGAAACAAATCTTCACAATAACCTCTAAAGCCAAGAAAAGAGGCAGAACAGGGAAATACATTGTTTACAGTGCTGTTTTAAGGATTGCAGCTATACTTTCATTGGGGTTAATAGGGATCTCCTTTCTCTTAGCCATGATTCAACCTCAAAGATGGTTATGGCTTGCAGAATTAATTCAAAACCCTTTCTTAGTTGTATTATTGGTTATCGTTATCCCCAACTCCTTTTTAATAGTTGATTACCTCGCCAGGCATGGCTTAAGGGAAGACATCATGAAGCTGGATAAAGGAGAGATTAGTAGAATAAAACAAATCACCCAGGAATTAATGGATATTTTAGCTTTTGAAGCCAGTAAACAAAGAGATGTAAAACTTGAAAAGTTAAGGATGAAACTTTTCTTCAACGACTACAACAACATAAGAGTTGTTAAAAAACCTGGTTTACTGCGCAAAGCATACATCGTTGAACCAGTTGTTAAAAGGTGAAACGGAGCTGCCAGCTATGAATAAAGTCATGGGTTAGACAACAGTTTCCAAATGGTTAGCTTTTCTGGCGATTTATCTATGTCCTCTTCTCACTATTACACTGATGCCATGTGTACATCAAAACCTAGGTCTTTGGTGACCATTGAAGCACCTACATTTACAAGGTTTACTGCACCTCTAGTGTTTAGCACTGAGCTCGATGAGATAGTGAAGGTGGTAAGCCTCAAATGACCCTGAGTTCGGGGATGGAAGGTGCCGGAAAAGTGTGTAGGTGCTCCAGCAGCTGGGGCTTAGGCAATGTTAACCGTGATGAATTGAAACATAACATTGAGAAACGTTGCGTTTCAAGAAACGGTTTAACTCCATATGCTGAGAAACCCCTATTATCAACCAATAGCAGTAGCTCACCACACCACCCATTGGACTGAGAAACATGAGGAACAAGACTTAACTTAAGCCATGGATTTAGGAGTGTTCACGGAAGGGAGAAATGTTTTCCTTATGGTTCTAACGCTAAGTAGAAGCATTGACAAAGGAAATAATTAAACACTACCAATTATCTCAATTCAATCAATATATCTTTTCTGTCCCCCACTTGATGTAAACAGATTTTTCCTTCCTTCTCAAGGAATAGTAACAAAACGAAAAGCTCAATTTTCTCCTCCCTTCTTTTACTCAATGTTAGCGATGAAAAAAGAATTTCTTCAGCGGCTAACCTGATAAGTGATTCATAGACACCCTTTATTTTCCTTGATATGTCTATGTAGGAGTTTATTTCCCCCCTTATACTTGCCTTCTCCATTACATCCCTTTCAATTTTCTCTTTCCCCCTTATTTTCCTTCTTAGCATTGATAGAAGCCTTGGATAGGTGTAAACTTTTAAATACGGATTTAATAAAACTCTTCTTTTCATTTTTTCCATTTTCCTTTCAGATCTACTTATTTTCTCTTCTCCACCATTAATTAATAGAGCTTTTGCCTTCATTTCGAGGAGGATAGCTGCTGCTAACAGTATTCGACCCGAAGCTCTTATACCAAGCTCACCTTTTTTTATTGCTTGCAAGTATTCATCTGCCAGTTTAGTTATGTCTATTCTCCATGGGTCAAGTTTCTCCTCTATTACTTTGAGCATCAATTGTTCCCAGTTTTCCCTCCTCTTCATTTGATTTCAACTTCAACAACTTTTGACAAACCCTCGTTAACCGTTACCCCAATGATTTTCTGTGCTTCAACAAGTGTTTCCTTTCTAAGGGAGGTTAGGATAAACTGGGTTTTGGATGCCTCTCTCCTGATAAGTTTCGAGAACTTTCTGCAATTAACTGGGTCAAGTGCTTCATCTGCTTCATCGAAGATGTAGAAGGGGGAAGGCTTATGTCTTTGAAGGGCAAGTATAAAGGCAAGGGCAGTCAATGTTTTCTCTCCCCCTGAAAGGGAATCAATGTTTACAACCTTCTTTTCAGGTATTTCAACCTCTATTATGAGACCTGAGTCCATGTTCCCCTTTTCCTCCATTCTAAGCCACCCCCTACCATTTGTCAACTCCTTGAAAACAGCGTTGAACTCCTTTGATACTTCAAGAAGGGTTTTAAAGAAGACCTCTCTCTTTTTCCTTTCTATTTCATCTATTAGCGAAATCACCTTCTCCCTTTCCCTTTCAAGCGTTGCAACCCTCAACTTTAAATTTTCCACATCTCTTTTCAGTTTTTTGTATTCGTCCTCAGCTTTAAAGTTTATTTTTCCAAGGTTCCTAAGTTCCTCCTCTGTTTCGCTAAGTTCTTTAATTAATTTCTCCCTGTTTAACTGGGTTTTTCCCTCCATGTTTATCCTTTTATCCCTTATTTCTCGGGTAAGCTCATTTATCTTGGTCTTTAAAAGTGCCTCCTGGATTCTCAGTTCCTCCCCCTTACTTTTCTCCTCCTCTATTTTCCCAATTAAGTATTTCTCCTCATGTTTAAGTTTCTTTAGCTCCCTTTTAAGGGAAAAGTATCTGTTCTTTTCGTCTAAAACTGTTTTTCCATGTTTCTCCGGCAGTTTACCTTTTAAACTTAGAATTTCACCTTTAAGCCTCTCATTTTCATCGAGTAATTTCTCCATCTTCATTTCCATGCTTCTTTTCCTTTCCTCCCCTCTTTTCATGTATCCTCCCTGGACAACACCGCTTCTTTCAATCAGGTTTCCCTCAAGATCTACTACTCTGAACTTACCTATCCACTCCCTTTTTACATCGTTTATTTCTTTAACTAGAACCGTGTCTCCAAAAACATAATCTACTGCTTTCTCAACTTCTACTTCGTGATCTAGGTACTCCTTGACAATCCCCATTGAACCCTGCGGAGGACTTCTTAAAACCCTGGGTTTAACTGTGTCAAGGGGGATGAAACTTGCCCTCCCAATTTTCCTTGTTCTCAGAAACTCGATGCATTTCTTAGCTGTGTCAAAGTCCCTGACAACAATTGAGTTCAATTTTTGGCCTGCACACGCTGTCAAAGCCTTTAAAAAGCTTTTTTTCGGTGTTATAAGGTCTTTTATTGGGCCATAAACACCTGTCAATCCTTTGAGAGCTTGAATGATAAAAGGCTTTGCCTTTTCATTTAAAATCTTTAACCTTTCTATTTCAGATAAATTGGCTTTTATCTGAGCTTCTTTAACTCTTATAGCTGATTTAAGGTTTTCAATTTCAAGTTCATCAATTTTACTAATAAGTTTATCTTCAAATTTCTCCAGTTCTATCGTTATTTCCTCTATTTCCCCCCTTATAGATCTAAGTTTCCTTTCGTAGCTACTGATTTTTCCCTGGTTCAGTTTGTCTTGAATAGATCTCTGTTTCTTAAGCAATGAATTAAGCTCCGTTATTAGAAGTAAGTCTTCAAGTTCCCTTTTCCTTCTGTTTAGCTTTGAAAACATTTTTAATGCTTCAAGGTCTTTCCTTAGGTTTTCAAAGACAATTTCTTTTTCTCTGAGAACAAGGTTGGCTTCACCTAGTTTCATGTTTACCTTTTCAAGTTTTTTAAGTGCCCTCCCCTTTTTCTCCTCGTATTCACTTATCCCGCTGATTTCATCGATAACTGCTCTCCTTTCAACCGGTTTCATTTTAATTATCTTGGTTATATCCCCCTGCAAAATTATGTTGTGCCCACCAGGTTGAACATTATGTTTTAACAGGAAGTCAACGATTTGAGTCCTTGTTTTCCTTATACCATTCAATAAATACCTACTTCTCCCTCTACGGTTGATTTCCCTTGAAATCCTTACTTCTCCTCTACTTTCTTCGAAGACAATGGTTACTCTTGCTTTTCTAGCTTTACCTTTGTTAAAGATTAACTGAGGAACATTCTCAGCCCTTAAAGCCCTTGACCCCCTTATCCCCAAGGCAAAATTTATTGCTTCAACAATGTTTGACTTTCCAGATCCATTAGGCCCTGTTATCGCGTTAAAGCCAGCTGAGAAACTAATGTTTGCAAGTTTAAAAGACTTGAAGTTTATTAGTTCAACTGATTTAATTGTGAGCAACAACTTTAAACCTCTTCACCATGGGACTTGTTAGTCAACGCTAAAAACACAACGAAAAAATTTTATTGAAGGATAA
>JAOZFL010000025.1 GCA_027491455.1 Thermoproteota archaeon
GGTAGTTCATCTTCGTTTCTTGACGTAAAATATTTGGTGTCTCCACCACTGAATTTTTAAAATTATCTCGCTTACCCCACAAAGAGGGATTTAAAATGATTGGGAAAAGGGTAAAGTTTCTTATATCAGTAATTTTAATAATGTTTGCTTCAATTGCCAACTTAACTTTTCAACCGGTTCATTCTCAGCCATCTATCCAAATAATTGCTTATTATCCAGAAAAAGTTTATCAGGGGGATCTGTTCACCTTTTCAGTCTATGCATCTAACACTGGCAGCAAAGATGCTGAAGACCCAAATGTATACATTTACTCTGTTAGCCCTGGAAACATATGGATTGTTGGTTCAAGCCACTTAAACTGGTCTGGAAGGAAAATAATAAAGGACGGACAGTTCTATTATCTTGGAGACTTTTCTCTACAAGTTTACAGCTACGCAGTACCTGGAACCTACACCATAAAAGTTGAGGTTTTCTACAAGTGGTTTGATGATACAACTGAACATGAAGGATTCAGTACGCGTTTATTCAATGTACAGGTTTTAAGTAGGAAGCCTAATCTCACACTTCAAGTTTCACTTTCAAGCGACTCTGCTCTTCCAGGTGAAACCCTTAAGGTTAACGGGGAAATCTACAATTCCGGAGCAGAAAAAGCTGAGTTCACCTGGTTGGAGCTTTGGTTTGACGAGGAGTTCTTATACTCTGTTTCAATTGGAGAGATAAAATCTAATTCAACCAAGAGCTTCAATTTAAGTTTCGAGGTCCCTGAATCAGCTTCTGAGGGTTTACACAGCGTAAAAGTTAAGGTAAGCTGCACAGAGGGGTCGACAGATACAAGGATAATTCCATTAACTGTTAAGGTCCCTGAAACAATAGCTGAGTTCATCTCTCATAACTACGTAGTTGTAGTTGGAACAGAAACAGATGCAGATATAGCTTTATCTATTCTACCCATAAGAAATGTACTTTTAAATCTAACAGATAAAGGCAGAATTCTTTTACTGGGAGGCCCAATTGCAAACAAATATGTCAGGGATAAATGTGTATCTTTGGGCATCAAATTCACAGATCAAAACATGACGTTCAAGGGTCAAACATATTGGAGCAGATGGGGAAGGACAGATCACTGCATAATAATTTTAACAGGTAAATACCTTCTAGTCATGGGGACCCACAGGTATGGAACAAAGGCTGGCCTACTATACATAACAAACCATGAGGTTAAAACTGATACACTGATTATTAGGTGGTTCGACTTCAACGCAGATGGAAAAGTTCAACTAGAAGAATTAATAAAGGTATCAGTCTAGGACTGATTGAAATGGGTAAGCAGGTAAATATAAGGTTAAACAGTGATGAATACGAGTTATTAAGTTGCATTGCAAGGGGGAAAGGATTGAAAACAGCTACCTACATAAAAATGCTTTTAAAGGAGAAAATAATCCCTGAACAAATAAACCTCATATTTGAGAAATACAAAAGGGGAGAAATAAGTTTAAACAAGGCGTGGAGAATGACTAAGCTACTACCATCCATCTCCCTAGAGGAACTAAAGAAAAGGAAAATAGAGCCTCCAATAAAGAAAGAAATAGAAAACTACTCACACACTCTTGTAACAGCTTCAAAGTAATTTCTTACAGGGGTAGAAGACACATCAAGGTATCTTGCATTACTGTTCCATTGAACACTGGAAACCAGTTAACCAATTGTTTATCCCATAATTTTACTTCGTTTTTGGTTCACAATTATAGTTGCTCTCCCACTACACAAGCATTTATTTAATCATTTCAGTGCGACCCTTTATTCCGAGAGAGGGTAAAGTCGGAAATGTATCCTAATGGAGACTTTTTTGAGGGGGGCCACCCCTAAACACTGTAAAGAGGCTGACCTTTATATGGAGGTTCTATGTGAGAGCAGTGGGAATTATTCTCTTTACACTTTAATATTTATCGCTGAACTTCTTAGTTAGGTTTCCTCTTCCCCTTTGTATTCCAGGATTCACTATGAGAAATGTCAGGGGATTTAGGTTTTCACTTAAGCTAAACAGCCCAGTGTCAAACATAAATAGCCTAATTGACGATGCCTAGAAAGCTTAAAACCATCCCTCTCTTTTAACAGCGTAGACAAGCATAATGGGTATTATTAAACTGATTAGTAGAGCCAGTAGCCTCCAGAAACTGAAACCTGTTGCTACTAATTTGTAAATTATTATGAAAGAAGGGATTAAGAGGAAGAGTAAAACTATTATGAAGGCTATCTTGTCTAGAAGTGTACTCATGCTCCACCTCTCCCATTAAGAACATTTGATTCATGGAACCCGTACATCTCCCTTTTTATTTTTTTCGCAAATTATAAACAAGTTTTTCACACTTCTTTACAGCTTCCACAGCGTCTTTTCCATGTGCATCTGCACCTATCTCCATTGTAAGGGTTTCAGATGTAGGTAAACCCCCAATTATAACTTTCACCTGTTTTCTAAGCTTCTCCTTGACTAGTTCAGAGATAACTGCCTCCATTTCCTTAACAGTCACTGATAGAAGAGAGGATAAAGCCAATATGTTTGCTTTATGTTTCTTCACAGCCTCTATAAATTTCTTCTTTGGCACATCTACGCCTAGGTCAACTACTTTGAACCCTGAAGCTTCAAGCATAGTTGCTACTAGGTTCTTTCCAATGTCATGTATGTCTCCTCTCACCGTTCCTATCACCACTGTTCCCTTCATTGTTTCATTACTTTTGCCGATGAGAGGTCTGAGTTTCTTCATTGCTTCCCTGAAGATTTCAGTTGCTATTAGCATATCTGTTAAAAAGTATTCCCCCTTCTCGTATAGGTCCCCTATCTTCATCATTCCATTTGCCATAGCCCCAAAAATTATTTCTTCTACGGAAACATTTCTCCTCAGTGCATTTTCAAGTTTCTCCTTGAATCCTTTGTGGTCCAGTTCAACCAGTTTATTCTCTAACTCTTCAATTAATTCCCTTTGATTCACTGTTTATAAACCTCTTTAACTTCAATATTTTCCTCAATGCTTTTCCTTCACTGAAGCTTCGACCAGGGTAAGGTCTATGTGTGTTTGAAAGAACAAGTTTCCCTCTGCCATGTAGTGACAGAAGTTTCTTAGGCACTGATATGAAGTCTTCTGGGGAGATTTCATCTCTGAAAAACAGGTCTATCGGTAAACCTGTCATGAAGACTGTTTTTTCCCTCACCAATCCTCTTGCTTCCACGATTAAATCAACCCATTTCTCAGCGTCACGTAAAGTTGATTTAACGGTTAAATCTAGTGGGTGGAAGGCATCGTATAAACTGCTAAGTTTAACTAGGAGATTGTTTTTGGTGAGGTCCCCGTCGGAGTGTAAAATGCTGTGTCTTCCACTTTTCCTTATCTTCTCAGTGAATCTTTTATGCCAAGGAAGATAAAACTTTTCAAAGAATTCAGGTCTGTAATTTGGACCTGCATAACTAAATGCATCGTCAGCAACTCTTACAGCGTCAACCCATTGAATTTCCAAACCTGCTTTAATTAACTCTAAAACATATTTTGAAACTCTGTTATAAAGAGTTCTAGCCTTCCCAGGATTTAACCTTGTAAGAGAGGAAAAATCAAAGCGGTGAAAAGATAATTTAACCCCTGTTGAAACACTTAGCTGCTTTGGGGCACACATGTACTCGCATTGCTCAGTTGGACCTATAACTTCGAACACAACGAATTTTTCCCTTACATATTTTAAAACCGCTGCTTCAAACTCTTTTAAGGATGCCTGGACAACCTGTCCTATTTCTGGCCATTCATATGACTCAAGTTCAAGTTCATCGGCCCATTCAAAGATGCTTTGACCTGTTTCCCTTGAGAACGGCCCCTTTTCATCGAGGAAAACCGACCACTGTGGAACCCATGCGTAACCGAGGATTAAATCGCTGAACCTAGCTTCAAATTCTTTGTCTAGGGTCTCTAGATGCAAAGGGATTTTCCCGGGTTCATCTCCAGCTAAAACCATTGTTACAAGTTCTCTGCTCCTCATAGGTCACATCTATTAGGGGAAACCCCCTTTTTAAAATATAAGTTTTTAGTATAAGAAGGAAAAATGTTAAATATTGCTTGAAGGGTGCTACTGATTGAAGCTAAAATGGAATCTACTAAAAGGAGTTTTCCTGGAGAGGCTGAACAGATTCACAGTAATGGTCAAGGTGGATGAAAAGAAACATAGAGTTCATCTTGCTGATCCTGGAAGACTTAAAGAGCTTCTTGTCCCTGGAACAGAGGTTTTAATCAGTGAAAGGAAAGGCTTCAAGAGGAAAACTAAGTATGAAGCTTTAGCCTTTAGGAAGAAGGGTTTGTGGGTTGTTGTTAATTCAAGGCTTCACAATAAATTGGCAGAGGAGCTTTTGAGAAGGGGTTTGATCAGTGAACTAAAGAACTATCAAGTAGTTAGGAGAGAATATGTTTTTGGTGGAAGCAGAATTGATTTCCTTTTAAAGGGGCCTCAGGGTGAGACATGCTTGTTAGAGGTTAAAGGCTGCACCTTAGTCAAGGATGGAGTAGCTTTGTTCCCTGATGCACCTACTGAAAGGGGGAGAAGACACATTGATGAACTGGTTAAGGCTTTGTCTCTGGGCATGGAAGCCGCTTTTCTTTTCCTTGTCCTGAGGAGGGATGCCAAGGTCTTCAAGGTAAACAGGGAAACAGATCCATGGTTCGCTGATTCCTTGAGGAGAGCCCATGAGAAAGGTGTAAAAATTTTCTCCTATTCCTTCAGCTACCAGAGGGGGGAAATAAAACCTTTGAGGAGAATCTCTGTGAATATCTAGAAGGTTTTTTAAACTTGGAAAGAGGTGTAGTGGGTGAGGAGCCTTGATAAATCTTTAACTATTTTCCTTTTGGGATTAGCTCATTCCCTTAACCATTCATTCTTACTTGCATTACCCCCTCTTGTACCGTTAATAATGATTGACCTGGACATTTCACCTGGTCTCATTGGTTTAGTAGCTGCTTTAGCCTATTTCTTATATGGTGCTGGCTCAATTTTAGGTGGTTTAGCCTCTGACTTGTTTGGAGAAGCCGCTGTGATTTCACTTAGCCTTTCCCTTTCAGGTTTGTCAACTCTCATCTTCCTTTTCATCCCGGGTTTTCAGGGGTTAACTTTTGGTTTAATTTCGGTTTCCATCTGGGCTAGCCTTTACCACCCCACAGCTAACAGCTTTATCTCAAAATTTTACAGGGAGAGAATGGCAAATGTAATGGGGCTTCACGGTGTTGGAGGGAACCTTGGCCAAATGACTGTTCCAGCTGCCTCGGTTCTGATAGGTTTAACATGTGGTTGGCGTTTCTCATTTATATTCTTCGGTTCATTGGCTATCGCCGCGTCTCTCTACTTCCTTAAATTGAAACCCCTGAGAATAGATGAAAACCCGGAGACTGAAAAGAAAAGCATTTTCTCTGTTTTCAAGTCTAAAAAATTTAGATTACTTTTCCTATATAATGTTTGGATAGGTTTAATGTTTAGAGGGACGCAGTTGTTCTTTCCAACTTTTCTAAAAGAGGTTAAAGGGTTTCAAGTTGAAGCCTCAGGTTTCATGCTTTCCCTGTTAATAGGTATGGGAGTCATAGGTCAAATTGCCGGAGGGAGAGCATCTGACAAGTACGGTTCAACCAAGGTGCTATTGACTGTGACAACCACCATGCTTATCTCATTTCTATTCCTTTACTTAACCCCTGAACCACTTATTTCAGCCATTATTTTCTCGACACTATACGGAGTCGCCTTTTATGCATCACAACCAGCATTCAACGCATTAATAGGTAAACTATCCCCTGAAGAAATTAAGGGAACTGTTTTCGGAGCCATGTTCTTAATTGTTTTCTCAATGGGAGCTTTGTCTTCAATGATCTCTGGATTGATAGCTGAGAAACTAGGCATCTACTACGTGTTTATCTTCATGGGTTTCCTGGCCTTAGCTTCCCTTTTCACAGCCATAAAAATTTACAGAGAGAAAAAAGTGTTTTAAGGAGTTACAGCTTTTCAAGAATCAATTGAAGCTTTAAAGCTTGTCTCTTTTAAAAGGTTATTGACAGCTCCACTTCCTTGTTTACAATGAACATTTTAAAAATAAACCGTGTAGAAAAGCTTAAAACACAGGTTTCAGTGAAAAACTACCAGGGAGAATAGATAATGGATACTCCACCGTCTTATTTCCCCTTCAATTTCCTTTCTTTAAGTGAAATGCAGATCTTTGGATATTCCAAGGAGATTCTTCATTTGAAAATATCTATTTTCCTTGCTAAAACCTCTTTCCCCCTGTAGTCTGGAAGTATCATTGGGGCTTTCCTATCTGTTTCTATCCCTGCTTCCCTAAGCATTTTTTCATATTCATCTACGTGGTTAAGGGTTAATCTGCCTAAGTTGGCTTTTTTCACGTATCTAGCAGCATTTATCCCTGCTCTTCTCCCAAATACTAAATAGTCAAGAATAGAGTTACCCATTAACCTGTTTTTACCATGAACTCCTCCTTCAACTTCTCCTGCAGCAAATAAACCAGGTATATCTGTTTGACCCCTGTCATTTATTGCCACTCCTCCATTTTGATAGTGAAGCGTCGGGAAAACTAAAATAGGATCCTTAGCCATGTCTATTCCGAATCTCTTATACATTCTGTACATGGCTGGAAGCCTCCTCTGAATCGTTCCTTCCCCCCTTATTATTTCTATCATGGGGGAGTCAAGCCAAACCCCCCTCATACCTGTAGGTGTAATCACCCCGTTGTTTCTTTCCCAGCATTCCCTTATAAAGGCTGATGCTTCAACGTCTCTTGGCTCTAAGGGGAAAACAAATTGCTCTCCATGTTTGTTAACAACTTGGGCCCCTAACCCCCTTACTTTCTCGGTTATCAGTAAACCCACTATTTGCTCTGGGTATGCAGCTCCTGTAGGGTGATATTGAGCTGTTTCTATATCTGTAAGTCTTGCCCCGACATGGTAAGCAAGTACCAGTCCATCCGCTGTTGCTCCATAGTGATTTGTGGTTGGGAATCCCTGTATGTGGAGTCTTCCATATCCACCTGTTGCAAGTATGGTTGCTTTCGCCCTTGCAACCATGTATTGTTCGCTTTCCATGTTAACAAGGACTGCTCCTGCAACATGTCCAAGATCATCTTTTATTAGTTCAACCGCTGAGGTGAACTCCACCACGTTGATTTCCCTGTTCCTTACTTCATCCCTTAAAACTCTGACTATCTCCATCCCAGTGTAGTCTTTGCATGCATGCATCCTTCTAATTGAGGTTCCTCCACCCCAGTCTTCAACCATGTTTCCCTCTTCATCTTTGTCAAACATTAACCCGAGTTCCTCAAGCCACTTTATCATGAGGGGGGCATCCATGGTTAGGGCTTTTACAAGTTCAGGTTTGTTTGCGAAATGTCCCCCTCCCATCACATCTAGGAAGTGTCTAACCGGTGAATCAGGGGGTCTATCAGCAGCTTGAACTCCCCCTTGGGACATAACAGAGTTGGAGTCTCCCAGTCTGAGCTTGGTGACAATAGTTATTCTGTCAGGGGGTAAACCCTCTTGGTTCGCCCATAAAGCCGCAACTAAACCTGCTCCTCCACCTCCTATGATGAGTAAATCGGTGTCTATATCTATTTTTGAGAGGTCTACATCTATAGGTTTAACAAGTGGATGGGCCTCAAGGAGATCTGCAAGTTCATGGGGAGCTTCATCTCCTCTGTTAGGTCCAATCCTTAAAGGTCTTTTGGTTCCAGGTTTGTAGTCTGGGTGATACTTTCTCAAAAGTTCTTCTCTCTCCTCTAAACTTAGCCTTCTATAAACTTCCCTCATCCTTCTAGGTCTTGTCCTCTCTACAAGTTCAATGGACTTCCTCATATACTCAGGGTAACCCTCAATCATTTTTAAGCTGCTCATTAAAATCAATCCTCCACCCTTTCAAGGGATTCATACATTTTCCTAAGCTCTTCTCTACTTGTCCTCATCAGTTTCTCCATTTCCTCATTGAATTTACCGCTTTTTATTTCTTTCAATCTTTCCTCAACATGTTTAGCTGGTTTAAGGATGTATTTGCCGTAAAGCCTCCTTGCAAGTTGGAAAACATGGTATTGAGGTATTTCAGCTGGACACCTAACAGCGCATAATCCGCATTGGATGCATTCAAAGGTTAACTCGGCCACAGATACAATGTCACCCTTTACAGCTGCTTGTATAGCATCCATAACCTCTATTTCCTGTGGACATGCCTTTGTACATGTGTTACAACTTACACATCTCGCTATTTCAGGGTAGTAAACCATTAACACGTTTCCCTCTGCTCTAACTTTGTTTACATCGTATATTGCCTTGTTTGCAGGTACAAAAGGAAGCTGAGCGAGGTACATCCCGTCAATGACACTTGTTTGGCAAGCTAGAGCAGTGTAGAGTTTATAGTCCCCTTCTAACCTGTAAATCGTTGCACATGCACCGCAAAAACCTGCTCTGCAACCTGACCCCCTGATAAACCTGTATCCTGCGTACTCCATTGCCTTCATAATGGTTAAGCCAGCTGGTACCCTGTACTCCTTACCCATAATATATATTTTAACTGTTTCCTTCCCTTGTACCTCCTCTTCTCCCAGCTGGGCTGCTTTTGCTTCGGCTTTATCCGCCTCCAAAACCCTTCACCTATTACATGTTAAAAAGGGAAAAGAAGTGAATTTATAAATTTAACATTATTTAGAGCTTAAACCAAGCAGCTGAGCCACTAATTCAACGATATCAACTACTTTCACATCGCTTTTAAGTTCCTTTGCACCATCAACCAGGGCCATTTTACAGGATGGACACGCTGACACTAGATATTGTGCTCCTTCCTTAACAGCTTGGTTCACCCTTATCTGGGCTACTTTAAGCCTCACATCATTGTTTGTAGCTTGTAGGAAGCCTCCTCCTCCACAACAGAAACCGTTTTCCTTATTCTTCTCCATTTCCCTATATTCACCTGACACCATCCTTAATATTTGCCTGGGTTCATCAATCACACCGCTCAGCCTTGAAAGCTCACATGGATCGTGATAGGTGAGTTTGATGTCTGTTGGAGCCAGATTTATTTTTCCTTCATCAATATACCTCTTTATCAGTTCAACAGCATGTAAGACCTTGAATCTCAATTTCCCATCGATAAGTTCCTCATACTCTTGTTTTATCGCTCTATAACAGGTTGCACATGTCACAACAACTTCTTCAGCACCTGTTTCCTCTATTGCTTCAACGTTGTGGACTGCGTGTTCCCTTGCCCTTTCAATGTCTCCTATCATCAGCCAGGGGGCACCGCAACACCACTCTTTCTCCCCGAGTAAACTCCAGTCTTCACCTACATAGTTCAGTATCCTGGCCATTGAGCCAGCTATCCCCCTGTTAACTCTTTTAAAAGCTGTTGTGCAGCCTACAAAGTAAATTACCCTTGCATTTCTCTTTACAGAGGCTTTACCTATCAGTTTCTCTTTTTTAACCCAGTAGCTCCTCATGTCTTCTGGCAGTGAATAGGGGTTCTTTGTTTCAGTAAAACCTCCCTTTACATGCTTTAATGGTTCAGGGATATACCCTGCCATGTTCATGAGGGCTCTAAACTTGTACCATAAAGTGTGTGGTTTAACTTCGAATTTACATTGCTCTGTACATGCACCGCAAAGGGTACATTCATAAACAGTTGGAACACCTTGGTTCAACCTGTAGCTCTCAATGGGTTGGGGACCGAAGAAATAGGAGATCTTGCCTCTGCTTTTATCAACTATGTATCTAAGCAACCTGCTCTTTGGAAGTGGAAGTGTATGTGTTACCCCGGTGGCCTTGAAAACTGGGCATTCAACCAGGCATTTACCACATGATACACACTGATATAACCTTGAAATTTCTTCATCAGTTAAAATATCAGTTGAAACCATCACCTTCTCCAAGTAAATCACCCTTCTTAACCGATGAACTCCTTAAGTTCCTCTTCCTTGAATTCCTGTACGGGAGGTTTCTCCTCTACACTTCTACCAGGAGTGTAGTTAAATATCCTTTGAATGTTTCTAGCTATGAGTCCAAACAATTTGTAGAGGGCTATGTCCTGTGGACAAGCTTGTTCGCATAGACCACAGTGTACACATGATGAAGCCATGTGTACAGCTCTGCCAACATGAAACTGAACCTTTGCTTGGAGCATTGGAACAGTTCCCTCCAATGGGTTCCATTCAAGGTAGTTTTGATTTACATAGCTGTATCTGTCTGAGTCGAAGAAGCATTCCTTGCAGAAACATATGGGGCAAACCTCCATGCAATTGTGGCATGCGATGCAGTCTTCGAAGAAACTGTTTATTCCTTCCATTCCATTAAGTTCCTTCTCTGCCTCCCCAAAGTATTTTTCTCTTTTAGTTTCCCTTTCTCTCAATATCTCTGCAACAGCTCTATTCCTCTCTTTTAACTCTAAAAGTTTAAATCCAAGTTTCCTCAGAAACTCCTCTCCCTTCTCAGTTCTAGCCTCTATGAAGAGCTTCCCCTTTTCAATTCCTATGTAACCTATGCATAGATCTGAGTAAATGGGGACAGGGTTTAAGCAAACTTTACATGAATCTCTGAATTCAGTTTCTCCCCCTTTATTCAATGCTTCGAAAACATTTTCCACAGGTAGATTCCCCTTTTCAAGTATCTCCTTGTATTTAATCACTGGATATGTACCGTAGCAGTCTACCCCGATAAGGTAAATGTTTTCAAGGTTTACTTGTTGGAACTTCACAAGTTCAACCAGGGCTCTTATATCACATGGCTTTAAAATGACACCTAACCTTTTCTCCACGGGTTTTTCATGTGTGATCTGTGAAACAACTGTTGCCATGGCTACACCTGGAATAACAGGTGCTAAGACATCTATTATATGTGTTTTCTCAGGGTTTGTCACAAAACCAGGTGTCACTAAACCTGTACTTGTTTCAATGGGTGCCAGTATGGCATCCACCATTTTTTCTTGGAGTAAACGTGAGAGGAAATTGTTAATTGTTCTCCTAGTCTCTTCACCAGTTTCTAAAAGGGCTCCCCTCATTTTTTACACCGTTAAAAATTTTTTCTTCAATGGACTTGGTCCAAGACCCCTTATCTTCTCAGTGAATTTTTTGACAAGTTCAGCGTATCTAGATCCCTCAGATGTACTTATGTATTCAAAAACAACTCTTTGATCCTCTAATCCAAGTGTTTTAAGTGTTTCTTTCAAAATAGCTATCCTCCTTCTCGCCTTAAGGTTTCCATCCACATAGTGACAGTCACCTGGGCGGCAGCCGGCCACAAAAACTCCGTCAGCTCCTTCTAGAAGGGCTCTTAAAATGTAGACTGGGTCTATAAACCCGGAGCAATTAACCCTTACAGGCCTTATATTTGGAGGGTAGTGAAGCCTAGAAGTTCCAGCTGCATCAGCTGCTGCAGCAGCACACCATCTACACAGGAAACCTACAATTACAGGTTCAAAATAATCTTTCTCCAAGATGCATCACCTGTTAATCCCTCCTTGTTAGGGCTGTTATCATTTCAAAAATCTGTTTCTTTGTGTTGTTTATTAGCTGAATAGCTCCTGATGGACAAGTAGCTGCACATGCACCGCATCCCTCACACAACCCCTCATTTACCCTTGCAACTTTTAACTCTGGGTCAAGTTCAACGGCGTTATATGTGCAAATAGATACACAGTTCCCGCAGCCAACACAGACCTCTTCATCCACAGTTGCAACTATTGGTTCCTTTTCAAGTTTATCCCTTGAAAGGAGGGCAATAGCCTTGGCAGCAGCTCCGCTTGCCTGTGAAACTGTGTCTGTTATGTCTTTTATGTATTGAGCTGCACCTGCAATGAATATCCCTGATGTTAAACTTTCAAGTGGTCTCAATTTAAGATGAGCCTCTGAAAGCCAACCATCTTGATCCAGTTGAATCCTTAATTTTCTAGCTAAATCATCTATGCCTTTACTTGGTTCAACAGCTGTTGCAAGTACAACTAGGTCGGCGTCGATCACCACGTTTCTCCCTGTTAAGGTATCCACTCCGTAAACCCTTAATTTGTCTCCTTCCTCCACTATTTTGCCAACCTTTCCCCTTAAATAAATAACTCCATCCTCAGTCATGGCTCTATGAACAAATTCTTCGTATCCTTTGCCATCAGCTCTTATATCTATGTAGAAAACATATGCTTGTCCATCTGGTACAGCGTGTTTGTAAAGCATTGCTTGCTTAGCGATGTACATGCAACATATTTTTGAACAATATGGATGCCAGTTATCAGGGTCCCTTGAACCTACACATTGAACAAACACAACTTCCTTTGGTTCTCTTCCATCTGAAGGCCTTAAAACTTTACCTGAAGTTGGACCTGCAGGGGCAAGCAACCTTTCAAATTGTAAGGCATCTAATACATCTTTATATTTCCCGTATCCATATTCCCCGAAGCTGTTAACTCCCATTACATCGAAACCCGTTGCAACTATTATAGCTCCCACTTTCACTTCCTCAATCGAACCATTCCCCTCGAAAGTAATGGCTTTAGATGGACAGTTTTTGGCGCAAAGACCGCAACCCTTTCCATACTTCATCCTTATACAGTTCTCTGCATCTATCACTGCTTTGTTGGGAACAGCTTGAGGAAATGAAATGTAAATTGCTTTCCTATCAGCTATCCCTCTTTCATATTCAGATGGAACCTTCACTGGGCAAACTTTCATGCATTCCCTGCAACCAGTGCACTTATCCCAATCAACAAATGTGGGTTTCCTCTTAATTTTAACTTTAAAGTTCCCTACGTATCCATTTACATCTTCTATTTCAGAGTAAGCGTATAAATGTATTTTTGGATGCTGGGCAACAGCGGTCATTTTAGGTGTTTCTATGCACTGGGGACAGTCAAGGGTTGGAAAGGTTTCAGAGAGCTGAGCCATTTTCCCACCTATACTCTGCCCCCTTTCAACAAGGTAAACATCTAAACCTGCATCAGCGCAATCAAGTGCTGCCTGTATACCAGCTATCCCGCCTCCAATTACTAAAACCTTCTTTGTGACAGGGACCTCAACTGGGAGCAAAGCCATGTTATCCCTAAGTTTCTCAATGGCTGCATCAATTATTTTAATGGCTTTCTCCGTTGCTTCTTCTCCTTTACCTTCATGGGGCCAAGCAACCCATTCCCTTATATTCGCTATTTCTACTCTATAAGGGTTTAAACCAGCTGAAGCCGCTGCAGATCTAAACGTGTGTTCATGTAAATCAGGTGAACAAGCTGCAACAATTACACCATCCAGTTTCTTTTCCTTTATTGTTTGCCTTACTTTTTCCTGGCCTGGATCTGAACACATAAAGATATAGTGCTCAGCATGAACCACGCCTTTACACTTAGAAATTTCCTCTGCAACCTTTTCTACATTGACGGTGCCTGCTATGTTTAACCCGCAGTGGCATATGAAAACACCTATCCTCTCATTCACCTTGATCACCTAGATAAAACCTTTACCCCTTAAAAGAGGCTTAGGGTCTACAAAGTGAAGGTTAAATCTGCACACCTCAGGGTTTAAACCAAAAGCTAAAGCCATCAACTGTGTAAAATAGAAAACAGGGATCCTCTTAAATTCAGGGTGCTTTTCAGCTACTTCTGCTTGTCTAAAGTCAAGGTTAAAGTGGCAAAGTGGACAGCTTAAAGTAACTGCCTCTGCTCCATCTTTAACCGCGGCTGAAAGAATTTTATATGTCATTTCAGCCACTACTTCCTTCTTGTCAACTGTCAAATAGGAACCGCAACAAACGGTTTTAAAAGAGTTGTCGATGACTTCAGCTCCCAGGGACTTCAAAAGGTCATTCATCACCGTTGGATCGTTAGGATCATCTATTGCCTCTTCCTCTGGTCTGACAAGGAGGCAACCGTAATATGGGAAAATTTTTAAATCCTTTAAGGGTTTAACAACTTTCTCAGATATCTTTTTAAATCCCACTTCATCTCTCAGTGTTTGAAGGAAGTGGAAAACTTCAACTCTCCCTTCATAGCTTTGTTCTTCATCCATAAACATGTTAATGGTTTCAAGTTTCTCACTGTTTCTCCTCACAAGTCTACTAGCTCTCTTCAAGGTGTTATAGCACATTGAACAAAGAGTTACAAGTTTATCTCTATTTAACTCCTGAACCCTCACCAGGTTCCTGACAGGTGCCAATTGATGCATTAAATCATCTGCTGCCAAGGAGTAAACAGTTCCACAGCAGTTCCACCTGGGAAGCTCCCTTAACTCTAATCCAAGCTTAGAAGCCACGGTAAGAGCCGAGTCTTCAAAGTTTTTAGCTGATGTTTTAAGGGTGCAACCCGGGAAATATAGAAGCTCCATTTAAACCACCTAAGCCGTGTACTTTCTTAAACTGCTTATCAAAGCTATTTGAGGGAGTTTCAACAGTTCCTCTCTGGGTAATTTCCCTAGTTTTAAATGATCCTGGTTCCTTCTAAGGTGAAGTAATCTTAAAGCTTCATTCAAGTTTGCAATGTCTATTCCCTTTGGGCAACCTACTCTACACGTGAAACATGCAGAGCACACCCATATCGTTTTACAATCTAACACTTCCTCCATACCTAACTGAACAAATCTTATAACTTGATTTGGAAGTAAATCCATTTGATCTGCAAAGGGACAGCCAGCTGAACATTTCCCGCACTGGTAACATGAATATATCTTTTCATCGCTGATTTCAGTTACCTTCCGGACAAGGGGGCTTTTCACTTTTTTAAGGGAAACCTTTATCTCCATGTTAAACCCCTAATTTCTTTATAGGCTGCTTATATCAAAAAGTTATATTTTCCTTTATAAATTTTAAAGAAATTAATCCATTTAGGTTTAAATTTAAAACTCTGATCTCCTTAAAAAACCTTTAAAATTCTCCATAGACCCATAACTAATAAAACCATTTAAATTTTTTCATCGCTGAAGGGTAATTTGCTGATTAATATTTAAATCTTATCCGCTTTGACATCGTCAAGTAAGAATTAAAAAAGAAACAAGGTTCTCTGAGAACAATGCCAGTATTTTGATTGTGAAGCTACCTTAACACATTGATCCAGGGAAAACTGCTTTACTGATAGGCTTTAACAGTTTAAGAGGCTTTTAAAAAGGTTTAAGTAGTTTGACTCCATCCCTAAAGAAAAAGGCTTCTCTGTCACTCATATATAAAAGTTACTCTCTCCCACCTCCTTTAAAATGATTTAAATAAATTCTCAGGGGAGACAACAGAAAAGTTTAAATATAAAGTTACCCTTTTACATTAGTGAAATTGTTTATGGCAACGAAGGATTCTTGCTTTAAAGGTGAACAAAAATTTCGCGTTTCAGAAAAACAGAGAAACTAGATGCTGGCAATAAGCAACAGTTAATGTCCTTTATTGCCTCTCTCCTCACTAGGGGAGGTAAAAGTTTCTTTTATACAAATTTAATCCCTAGAAGAATCAAAAATCACGTTTCAAGGTTTAAAACATATCTGAGGATAAGCAAGGTCGATGAAATAGCTAGGAGATACTTTGTTATGAATGCATTTGACGGTGCTCTAACGATGCTCGGTGTAATAATGGGAACCTATATTTCAGGGGTACATGACCCAAGAATAATAATTAGTGCAGGTATAGGTGGAAGCCTTGCAATGGGGATATCAGGATTCACAGGTGCATACATGACAGAGTTAGCTGAAAGGAAGCAGAAAATAAAGACTCTTGAAAGAGTTATGTTGACCGACTTAGAGGACTCCATGATTGAAAGGGCATCAATGTTTGCAGCTGTTTTAGCTGCAACCATAGACGGAGTTTCACCTGCTTTAGCTGCTTTTGTTTCAGTTTCCCCATTTATACTCTCCTACAGTGCTTCAATAAGCTACGAGTTATCGTTTGCCATTTCCCTTACCCTTACACTTACCCTGCTATTTATTTTAGGAGTTTACCTAGGCAGGGTTTCAAGGGAAAACAAAGTGGCCTATGGCGCCTTAATGCTTTTCTCAGGGGCCCTAACATCTGCCCTAATACTTCTAATGGGTTTCACCACGTTAAGTCCTCTGCCTTAACATGAGTTGAGCAACAGAAACAAGTTAGTATACCCTTATATTCCCTCTTGAAAGGGTGTTTATAAAGGATTTCATTTTGTCCTTTTCAAGCTGTGAAAGCATTATTTCCATTATCTCCTTTTTTACATCTTTGAAATCATTATTCGGCTCGATCAATACATATACATCAGCTAAAACCGGGTTGTTCACAGGTCTCCCTATTTCACTTACAAGCCACACATAAACCTCTTTTACCCCATTAACTTTGTAATATATTTCATGGGCTATTTTATGGGTTAAAACATTGTATATTTTACCTACATGGCTTACAGGGTTTTTCCCTGCAGCTGCTTCATTGCTGACAGGTCTTTGAAGAGGGATTAAACCGTTCACCCTGTTACCTCTCCCAACCTCGCCTGAGTCAGCATCCTCAGCTGAAGTCCCTAGAAGGGAAAGATAAACCCCTGAAACACCTCTCCCCTCCCTGTCCAATGTGTTCAAGTTTACCCTTGTTTCAAGACTTGTTTCATTGTTAAGAAATTCCTTTATTGCTTTTTCCACTTCTCTCTTCTTAGAGAAATATTCCTTTTCACTTTTCACATATTCAGCCATCAACGGCATCGCAATCGTTAAATAAATTATTTTACCTCGCCTAATAGCCATTATTTTCACATCCTCCCCTGTCTCGGGATATGCTAACTTAAAATGCCTTGAGTTCAGGTATTGTTCAAGTTCTAAGACCATCCTCTCAGTTTCAGTTAGAGGGGCGTAGCCGACAGCTGCTGAAGTGTCGTTAGCTCCTAAAAGCTCTCCTTTTCTTTCAAAGATGTCCCTTAAAGCCTGAGACCCCTGTTTTATCTCAACTTGATATTGGAAATGATCTTCTGGGTCGATAAACCTGAAGTTCTCCTTTAACCATGTCTTTGCAGCTTCAACTGCTATTTCATCGATTGGTATGATCTCCTCCTCCACAGCATATGTGGCTCTGTCACCGAAGATAAGTTTCATGGGTTGCTTAACATTTCCGCCTCCGAACCACTTATCAACTTGACCAGCTACAAGCAACCCTTTATCTATGTTGTGGTGCAATATAGCCCCGTATCTCCGTAGATATGTCTTTGAAAGCTCTATTGAAACTCTTTCCATTATTGCATCACATATGAAGTCAGGGTGCCCTAACCCCTTTCTCTCAACGATTTCAAAGGGCATTTCCGCAACAGCTGTATTTGTTGACTCAAAAACATTTACTTTAACCATTTTAAACACCTTTTTACATCTAGAATGAAATTCAATGTAAAATTTTAAATTTTTTTCTGAACAGAAAATTCCGATTAGAATACTAAACATCCGATTAAGTGTTTATCAAGGGAGAGTGAAATTACAGCTAATTTACTGCTTCATAAACATCTGAGAACCCTGGCAGATATAAATTGGAGCTCTCCCATTAAAACAAGTCCTTGCACCTTATTAACAGCTGAAAAGTTTTAACCTATTAGCCTCACTCTATACATCTGTTAAAGACCCAGTGTATTAATTGTAATGTGAAAATTTTTAATGTTTAATCAACGATTAACAAATTTCCTTCTGTAACAGTATCTCTCTAATTTAAATAGAGAGTGTAGAATAAGCAAAACAAACATGTTTTTAAGGTGTAATAGGTGTCTGTATGAGGTATAAAATCATTGGTGACAACCTTCAAGTTGTGATCATCGAATTGAATGAAGGGGAAACAGTGTATGCAGAAGCAGGAGCTTTAAACCATATGTCTCAAAACATAGAAATGGATACAAAGGTTGTTGGGGGCATAAAAAGCGGCTTCAAAAGGATTTTCATGAAGGAATCATTTTTCATGACTGAGTTTAAAACCATTGGAGGAAAAGGAATCGTTGCCTTTAATGGAAATGTACCAGGTAAAATTATACCAGTTCAAATAACCCCTGGAAAAGAATACATTGTGCAAAAGGACTCATTTCTAGCCGCTGAAAAAACAGTTAACATGGATATAGCCTTTGTAAAGAAGTTTGGAGCTGCTTTATTCGGTGGTGAAGGATTTATTTTAGAGAAACTTTCAGGCAGCGGCCTAGTTTTCCTCCACGTATGCGGAGACATAATAGAGTACAACTTAAAACCAGGTGAAATCCTGAAGGTTGACACAGGGCAAATAGTGGGTTTCGAGTCAAATGTAGAGTATGATATAACCATGGTTAAAGGAGTTAAATCTATGCTTTTCGGTGGTGAAGGACTCTTTTTCGCTTATTTAAAAGGGCCGGGAAAAACTATTTTACAATCAATGAACATAGCAAACTTGGCAGCTGCACTAAGGCCTTACCTGCCAAAACAGACATCTGGAAAAGGCTTCAAAATAGGTTTCAACTTTTAAACGGGGTTAACCTATGAGGGTTCAGAGACTCTTAGCATTGGCTTTAACCGTAACCATGGTCTTCCTAATAATTTCTTTCCTCTGGCAAATCCTCTTTTTCCTAGGGGTAACTTTTATTTCTTTACTGATTGCTCTGACCCTTACCTCAATATTCATAGGTTTCCTGAAACTCATATTGCTCCCAATAATGCTTACTAAGCGAAAAAAGGAAACTGAACCGAAACCCAGTTACTTCACCCTTGAAAGGGTTCAGGAACCAGATAGAAAAGAAGAAGAGTAGATTAAAATGCCAATGTTAAGAGGTAAAAAGATGGAGACAGAAGAGACACTTGAAATCCTTAAATTAATGATGATCTCCGCTAGAACAGCCCCTAACCCAATGGAATAGATGACATTCACATCGCAATTAGCGGGGGGTAGTTCACAGTTCTGCTTTTACAAGTTAAGACTGGGAAGTTCGATTTCAAAAAGGAGTTAAAGAAGCTGGAAGCTATTAAAACTCTGGAAAGTGTTAAAAAGCAATTATGGATTCTAAACAAAGAGTGGAAAATCGTTAACTGTTAAAAACATGGGGCTAGAAAATAAAGAGAAAATAATTTTTAAGATTCATCCACATTGGCTTTATGTGGCTGCTCCAGAATCATCTATATTGGGGCCAGATTCGTCATTGCTTATGAGTGGATAGAAGTATCTTGTATTAAAAGTTCTTCTTGTGCTCGCTCGCCTTTTGGCTCACTTACTTTGTTCTGAGAAATAAAAAGAGGATTTTTGTCCTCTTATATGGCTAGCATGTATCCTGTGAACTCTGATAGGTCAAGCTTTCTTTTAGCTAGGTCAAGTTTAATCATGTAGGCTTCCATTTCTAGGGCTCCGAAAACTAGGGGTACTGGCAGATCATCGACTAGAAAGGCTTCAATCCCTATCCTTTTCCCTTCAATTTCAACTATCAAATCGCAGATGTAATCGCAGATAATTTTTTCACCGTTGGCTGCCGTAAACTCCCTTTGAATTAGAAGTTTCCTTGGTGTAGAAAGCTTCCTTGCAACATCACTCTTAATAAGCGACCTAGATGCACCGCTGTCAAACAAGACACTCAACCTCCTCTCCCCCTTATCCCCCTTAACAAGCAACGTTTCCCTAACTACACCCAAATTCATCCACTCCTTAAATATTCAATTTTAAACTTCCATTTTTAACTTTGTCAGCGAGAAGTCTCCATCTGAGAGGGTGGGGATGAAAAACGATAAATTTACATATATTCCTTATTTGATTGTTATTGTCTGCATGGCTGGAAGAGCTGGCAGATCTAGGTATGGGACAGGTCGAAGTTAAGCCTGTGGAGACCAAGACCTCCGTAACCCACCTTCCAGACATGGAAACAGTTTCGTCGAAGGAGACCTGCACTCTGGATGGATGGGGATGATCGTTGAAGCAGGAAGCCCCCTGTGTTAGCGGGGGGTAGTCCACCCATACTACTTCTCCAAAATTAAGTCAACCTACTTGTT
>JAOZFL010000011.1 GCA_027491455.1 Thermoproteota archaeon
CAGTGATGCTGTTGTCAATGGCCCTAGTGATGTACTTCAACACTTTCCAGCTGTTGTTGTTCGCAATAACCACTACAGCTTCATTTTACATTGCCGGTCTCATGGAAGAAAGGAAACTTGAGAAAATATTTGGACAGGTATACAAGAAATACAAGGAGAAGACACCTCGGTTTATACCCTTCCCGAAAATAGAGTGGAAACGAAAATCCAAAGAATTTTTGGAGGAGAAATCATGACGATAATTAAAGGGACCCTAGAAATACAAGCCTCACCAGGAAAGGTTTGGAATCTACTAACAGACCTCGGCAGGTTTCATGAGTGGGCCCCTGTCAAGATGAAGCTAACCTCTGAAAAACAAGGTCTAGGTGCAACTTATCATACCACCGGAAAATTTTTTGGTTTGGATTTTGAGATTAATCAAAGATGTGTAGAATGGGAAGAAAATAGGAAATGGAGTTACACTATGACACTTAGAGGAAAAAGAGCTAAATTATCATGGATCCTTGAACCATGGGAACCTGGAACCAAATTAACTGAAATATTCAAGTATGAGTTACCTTACTCTATCCTCGGAAACCTTATCGATAAACTAATGTTTAAGAGGTATATCAAGAAAATGATGGAAAGGGAGTTGAGAAATTTGAAATTGCTACTAGAAAAGATAGAATAAATGAGGAAATTTAGACTATCTCAATCGGTTCCCCTCAAGAAAATTTTGAGATGTTCCCCTGAGGCCATGCATGGATGACTAGTCAGTCTGTATAAAAAGGAAATAGCCAAACCCCTTCTCCAGGAATTTTATGTGGATGTTGCAGAGGATGTTACCAGCAAAATAGATTCAGGCAGAATTCTTGATGTAGGTACTGGTCCCGGCTACTTACCCATAAAGGTGGTGGAAAAGTCACCAAACCTACATGTGACAGGGGCTTGTCATATCCAAAAAGATGGTGGAACTTGTAAGAAGAAATGTGGTGAAAGCCGGCTCAAATCATGTCAATATCATACACGGTGATGGAAACAATTTACCGTTTAGAGATAAATCTTATGACATGGTCAACAGCACAGGTGTACTCTTTACCTCTCCAAATCCTATAAGAACCCTGAACGAATGTTATAGAGTCTTAAAAAATGGAAAAGAGGCTTTGATAGTTGACATTTGCAGAGATATTTCAAAGGAGGAAAGGGAGCATGTGAAAGAAGAACTAGCTAAAAGAGGGGTAAGCTGGCTTGGTCGTCTCTTGACGATCTACGCAATACCTATGGCTTATACGATTGAAGAGTTTTCCGAGATAGTTGATGAAACAACGTTTGAACATTATGAAATTGAACTGTATGAATTATGGAGTATAAAAGTCGGGATGAAAGTGAAGTTAAGGAAAAGCCTGTAAAACTTGTAGCCTATCCGGAGAGTTTGCTAATGTATCCATATTTAGCAACCCATGCATTATGTGAAGATTTTTTAGCCGTCGCCGCTATTACACAGTCACCCATAGGGTACCAGGATATTTACATTTTAATATCTCTGCCTCATATGCAATGACATCATCTATAGGCGCTATTTTTAATCTGCTCCTTAACAATGTTAAGAACCTTGTCTTCGCCTCTTCAACCCCTCTCCTCCTACATGTTATATTCGTTATCTCAGATAAAACAACTACGGGAAATAATGGTACTAGGAAAGACTTATATAGTTTCTAAGTGCGCCATAAGCAGGGACCTCTCAGCCCAAGTCGTAAGGAGCGTCAAACCCCTAGTACTTCCTTGACTTTTTCAATGGTGGGTTTCCCTACAAGTGCTATCTTACCGTTTACAACAATGGTTGGTGTGGCTTTAACTCCATAATCCTTCGCCTTTTGAAGGTATACCTCCTTCCCGGGTTCCTCAGAAAGATTATATTCTATCAGGGTGCACTCCTCACACTTTACCTCACTCATCATCTTTACGGTCTCCCTGCATAACTCACATCCAGAGGTAAACACTTCGACCTTACGCCCCACTCCCTCCCCCTCTATGAAAGCTACTCTTACACCTACCAACCGAACGCGGTGCATCTCAACTTTAATTCATGAAAGTTCTATGTTTGAATTCATTAATTTTCTAAACTTTATATATGACATGGAAAAATATTTAATTAATTCAAATTTTAATTCAATAAAAAGTAAATTCTATACTCTTTTCATGTATATAAAATAAATTCTTTTCACTATTTTATTTCTTGTAAATTAAAGAAATTTATTCATTTCTCAGAAGGATAAGAAGTGAAATATTTCAATTATTAAACAGAAAATTTTAAATGTTTTTATTCATTTCTTTAAATTGAAAATTCATTCAAAATTTTCTTTATTTTTTATAGTTTTTATTACATATACCCGTTAATTCTTTAACGTGAAAGGGGTTTTTATGAGGCTTAGTCGTCGGGAATACTTGAAAACAATTGCAGCACTGGGAGCAATTACAGCCATTGAAATGTACACCTCAGACATTAAGAGGGCACTTGGCTTAGCGGTAAAAGGTAAGGTGCGTGTCATATGGATTCAAGGTGCCAGCTGCACTGGTTGCACAATTTCTCTTCTACAAACCGATAACCCTGACTTGGTTGAAGCTATAACAGAGTTTAGACTTGCAGTAGATTTTCATCCAAACCTTATGATCCCAGCTGGCCACGAGGCAGTAGCTGAGCTGGAAGCAACTGTTAACGGTGAAAAACCTCTTGATGTCCTGATTGTTGAGGGAGCAGTGCCTGAAGGCAGCTACTGCTTAGTTGGGGAGAGAAACGGCAAAGCAGTAACGTTTGAAACCTGGGTTAAAGAGCTTGGTGTGAAAGCTAAGAACATTGTCGCTGTTGGTACATGTGCAGCCTTCGGTGGGATACCGGCTGCTCGACCTAATCCAACGAACTGTAGAAGTGTACAAGATGTCTTACCCAAAAAAAAAGTTGTTAATATCCCAGGATGCCCGGAGCACCCAGATTGGTTACTTCTAACCCTTACACCGATACTCCTAGGACATGCTGATTGGATAGAACTGGATAAAGATAACAGGCCTAAGATGTTTTTCCACGACTATATTCACGATTTATGTCAAAGGAGGCAGTATTTTGAGAACATGCGTTTCGCTGAAACATTTGGAGTAGATAAATGTCTATGGAAACTGGGATGCAGAGCACCTATAACTAAAGCGGATTGTTCATTAAGGTTATGGAACAATGGGACAAACTTCTGTATATTGGCTAATGCTCCCTGCATAGGATGCACCGAAAAGGGATTTCCAGATGAACCTTTCTCACCTTTCTACAAAGCAATTGGCATTGAAAAGTTTCCTCCATCTCCTCCCTGGGCTAAGAAGCCAGGTAAAACTGGTCAAGTAAGGAGAACACAGTTAATAGATACATTGATCAAACTAGGCATAGGTGTCGCAGGGGTTGGAGTGGTTAGTTACGGAATTGCTAAGCGTCTAAGTGAAAGGGGAAAGATCGAGATGGAAGAAGAGGGGGAAAGTTGAATTGCCAGAGATAATAGTTGACCCTGTGACAAGGATAGAAGGCCACATGGCAGTGAAATGCATTGTAAAAGATGGAAGAGTCATTGATGCTTACTCATCAGGTATGCTGTGGCGTGGGCTTGAAAAAATAGTGGTAGACCGGGACCCAAGAGATGCACCTGTAATCCTTCAAAGGGTATGCGGTGTATGCCATGTGACACATAGAATAACCTCTGTCCTCGCCCTTGAAGACGCTGCAGAGACATCGCCCCCAGAAAACGCTGTAAGGGTAAGGAACATTTTACAGGGGGTGTTAACGATTTACTCACATATCACTCACCTACTTGTCTTAGCAGGCCCTGACTACGGTGTTTACGGTTTAGCTGGTAAAGATCACCCAGATGAACTAAAGCTTGACCCTGAAAAATACTATAGGTTGCTGCACACAACAGTTTTACCGGTTCAAAGGTTTTGTCATGAAACACTGGCTGTACTAGGTGGAAAAGTACCTCATCACATGACAACTCTCCCTGGAGGGGTGACCCCCACCCTTACACCTGATCAGATCTCCAGGGCCTACCATAAAATGCTTGAAGTTAAAGAAATTGTAAACTCAATACACAGCTACTTACATGAAAAATTTGTTCCTCACCTAATAAATGAACATCCAGAATTATTTGACTTACTGTTAAACATTGGTGTTGGACCTAGAAATTTCCTTTCATATGGTGTATACATTGTACCTGAGGAGGACTGTCCATGTTGCACTCGGAGATTCTTCAAAAGCGGGGTCTATGTGAAAGGAAACCTAATGGAAGTTGATTATGACAAAATCACAGAACACGTTGAATATTCTTGGTATACAAGTGATAGTGGCGGTAAACCAGCCGAGGAGAAACCGCCAAAACCATGGTACAGTAAACCCCAAGCCTACTCATGGATGAAAGCACCTAGATACAATGATCTACCCTGCGAAGTAGGACCCTTGGCAAGAATGTTTATTTCAGGGAGATATAAACCAGTTTCCCCGCAGGGGGCCTCTGTATTCGACAGATTGATGGCTAGACTTGAAGAACTGAAAACATTGGTTGACATAATACCCGACTGGATTAACTCAATCGAACCAGGGGCAAAAGTATACAATGAATTTGAGGTACCTAAAACAGGGATGGGAGCAGGGTTCTGGGATGCTCCAAGAGGGGCAAATGCTCACTGGGTAAAAATAGAGGGTTACAAGATTAA
>JAOZFL010000124.1 GCA_027491455.1 Thermoproteota archaeon
GATGTATACTGGAAACTCAACAGGTTAGCTCAGGAAAAGGCAATGACAGTTAATGAATTAGTTTACAGAGTGATAGTCCCTGAATGGCTTGAAATGAAAAGAACTCAATAATTTCCCTCCCTTTTCCTTGTTTCATCGTTATTAAGGAGAATTTATGCACCCCTCCCAGACTGCTACTCCGCATCCACAGATTCATTGTTTCCACTCTTTACCAGCAACCTCTATCCGTGAAGCCTTAGCCTTCAGTGGTATTTCACTTGATTTATCTATTTCTTCAGCGTCCTCAACAGGTAGTCTGTAACTCTTATGTGGCCTCTTTCCTTTGCCCTTCTAACTTAATCAGTTAGTCTCTATGTTTTACTGTTATGCTCAACTCAGTATTCTGTGTTTTTCTAATCTTCGATGTGATTCATCTATTAGTGCTGTCTTCATTGCTGCTTATTTAATTTCTTTTAGAGATTCACTTATCAAGTTTTCTTACTTGGTAATTCCCTTTGTTTCGCCGTTGAGGTTACAATACTATATAAGTATGTAAATGAAAAATGTAAGAATGACAGGTATCAGTTATGATGTATCCAAGAATTATAAATATTTTATATAGGATAATAATTATAACAGCAAAAAATATTTATACTTATTTGATAAAAGCATATGTTTTTTGAGGTGAAATATATGGTTGGAAAAGGGTTTGGAAATGGGGATTCGTACGTGGCGAAGGGCTATGCGATCGCCTTTCTGACTAGTTTAGCTTTGTCCATTGCTGGTGCAGTGATGTTTTTCACTGGCTTTAGTTTCTTTCCATTGTACTGGGTTTACGCTGCCTGCTTAGTTGTTTTCTTGGTGGCTGTTTCCATCGATGTTACTTACACTCTGCATAAGAAGAAAGTAACGATGGCGGAGGTTGAAGTGGAAGTTCCAAGAGTTGTTCCAGGAGAAGTTGTCGAGGCCAAGGCCCCACGTAAAAAAGCAGGGGAGTGACCCTTTCCTTCTTTCCCCTTCTTTTTGAGGTGAGTGGAGTTGAATGGTTTGTTAGAGCCTAGTTTTGCCATAACTGTTTTGCCATATGTAACAGTGGTTGTTATGGCATTTGGTTTTGCTTTGAGACTGGCTAGATGGTTTATTGCTTGGAAAGAAGCCCCTGTTATGGGGAAAGTAGCTGTTACAAGACATGGACGTTTCTTAGGAGTTGTTGAGAACTGGACAGTGAATATGCTTCCGCCTAGGGATTTGGCTGCAAAATATGAACCTGGCTTCTACGTTGTAGGTGTGACTATGCATTTATCCTTCATTGCTTTGCTTTTAACCAATGTACATGAGTTTGCTTTGCTAAAGTTCCTTTTACCTGGAGTGGAATTAGCTTCATCGCCTTTCTATGTTCCTAAGCCTTGGAGCCATGTTTTAAGCGCTGTTTTCCTTGTTTCACTTTTACTGATGATTCTCAGAAGGATTCGCCACTGGGTTTCAGGGAGGGCTTTGAGGGCTATTTCCAGTGCAAGAGACTTTGTGGCTGCACCTCTTCTATGGCTTGTTGGTTTATCAGGTTTCCTCGCCTCTATAGCTGCTTCAACATGGCCGTATCCATTGCCAACCTATATCATTACGTTGCACATAGTGATTGTCCAGGTTTTCCTGATGTATGTTCCCTTCAGCAAATTCATCCATGGAGTCACGGTGTTCATTGTAAGGACGCTTTTCGGTGTTAGAAGAGCTGAGTATGGAGTGTGATGGGAAATGGTTAAGAAGGGTTTACTTATATCTGTTGACGATGTTTTAACCACTAGGCAGTTAATTGAGCTTGAAACATGTGTTAGATGCGGAGCCTGTGCAGAGGCATGTCCCGTCTACAAAGCTTCAGAGGATGTTTTAGCGATGCCTGCATTGAAGCTTAAAGAGTTAAGGGACCTTGTTCATAGGGGTCAAGGGATCTTGGCGAGTATCTTCAAGCCTAAACCAGTAGATGTGAAGGAGTTGGAGAGGATAGCTAAGGAAGCATATACTTGCACCCTTTGCGGTAGATGCATGCCTGGCTGTGTCTTCGGCATCCAGAACAGGGAATTAAGGGAAGCCCTTAGATTCATCCTTTATAGGTCAGGGGTTATACCTGACCAATTGAAGAAAATTGCTTCCTACCTTGATGAAAAGAAGAACCCGTTTAACGCTGAGCCAGCTGACAGGTTGAAGTGGGTGGCCTACTCCTTGTCTGAACTCGGAGAAATACCAGTCAATAAAAGAGCTGAAACTGTTTACTTCGTGGGTTGTAGAACATCATTGATTGAACCGAACCATGACATTGCAAGGCTAACTGCTTTCCTCTTAAACCATGTAGGTGAAGATTGGACTATCTTGGGTGAAAACGAGTGGTGTAGCGGGGTGTCCTGGATAGCTATAGGAGATGTTGAGAAGGCAAGGGACTATGCACGTCACAATGTTAGATTAATTGAGTCTCTGGGTGCGAAAAAAGTTGTAGTGACAGATGCAGAGTGCTATGCAATGCTTAAATGGAGGTATCCGCAATTAATCTTTAGACAACCTAATTTCAAGGTTTTACACATCACTGAGTACCTTGCAGACTGCATAGAGAAGGGGAAAATAGATTTCTATGGAGACATTGACAAAGTAGTAACTTATCATGACCCTTGTATGCTTTCAAGGCTTGGAGGGGTGGTTGAAGAGCCTAGACTTATCCTTAACACTTTGACAAGTAAATTCGTGGAGATGCCGGAGAACAAAATGGACACCTACTGCTGTGGTGGAGGAGGCTTTCTTCCAGAGGTTAACAGGGAGTTAAGCATGAAAATAGCTAAGACAAGGATAGGTCATGCTAAAGAGGTAGGAGCAGAGGTTATTGTGACGTCCTGTCCCATGTGCAGGGAAATGCTGAGGGAAGCAGTGAAGGAACTAAACGAGAAAATAGAGGTTGTGGACATCGTTGAGTTGGCAGTAAAGAAAATGAAGCCAATTGAAAGAGCACAGATAGTTTAATCCCTTTTTCCCCTCCTTTTTTTAAGTGAATAGTTGGGGTGTTATAGTAGCGCTGCGATCTGTGGAGCTGTAAGTATGATGTATCTCATTGCTAACCCTCCTATTAAGGCACATATTGATGCAGGTATCATTAGCACTGGGTATATTTTAATGAAGGCTTTTGTCCTTCCCTTCCAAGCAAGGATTACACAGATAATTATTGGGAGTATCATGCCTAGTACCAGAACAATTCCCCAGAAAAGCCAACTTAGTTGGCCTTGCAGGATTAACGTGGATGCTAGTTTCGACGCTGGGTCGCTGAAATACATGGTTTGGACATAGGTTAGAATGGTTATTATTTCGAAGGCTAAGAAGTAGGCATCTGCAACGTCTAATCTATGCAGGGCTTCAACTAGCATTTTGAATGGTTTCTCCGGTAAACCCTTTGCATAGAGGAATGAAAGAACCAGTGAAATCGCCATCATAGCTGTTGAAACACCTGAAAGGAAGAATAGAATTGTTATCAGAGGAGTATTCCAGAAGGGCTTAGACCATATGACTCCAAGTACAAAGCTTGTATATGATACTAATGCAACCCCTAAGAGGAATACGATTATTTCAATGGTTCTTTTAAGTTTCATCAGGGGAGAAACAAGTTTATTCACCATGGGTAATATGTTCATGAAGTCTATGAGGGGGGAATAAGTAGCTGTGTAAACTATTCCGAAGGGGATTATCAATGTAAGAGTTGATGTTCCAACCCAGATCATCGATGAGGGATTGGAGTAGAGGAAGTAGAATCTTTCAGGGCTTCCAGCATCTAAGGCAAAGAAGATAATTGTGAGTATAGCTGAAACAACGCCTATGTAGGCCCCCCATTTCTGGATGTTTTCAAACCTCTCACCTGTGAGTATACTTGTAATCACTGCAACTATAAAGGAGCCTCCTCCTAGACCCCCAAAAAACAATGCAAAGGCTATTAAAGGTCCCCATGCAACTGATTCAACAAACATTTTAAACTACCTCGGTATCTCCTTTTTCATTACCTCCTTAAGCACAGATCTCCTCCAAAAAACAAAGCTGAAGAAGGCTAAAGCAGCTGCTCCAAACAAACCTAGACCCCCCTTCTCAATGAGTATCTTTGAAAGAGCCTCTGTTGCTGGAACTCTTTTCTCAAGTGAGGGAAAACCTAGTTCTTCAAATGGAACCTTTGAAACGTAAATAACATCGTTTCCATAGGTTTCCTCATCTCCAAAGACGTATCCATTAACTTGTTTTGCCCTTTCCCTTGCAAGCTTAACGATCTTTTCACGGTCGCCGAACTCAAGGGCGTTAACTGGGCAGACCTGTACACACATGGGTTTTTTACCTGCATCTATCCTGTCGAAGCACATTGTGCATTTTACAACTGATTTCCTTTCCTCGTGATAGAATCTTACACCGTAAGGACAAGCTACTATGCAGTATTTACACCCGAAACATCGGTCTTCATGGATCCACACCACACCGTCCTCCCTTTTATAGATCGCTGCAGCTGGGCAGACGGAGAGGCATGGAGGATTCTCACAGTGCATGCACGCCCATTTAACATAGGTCCTGTACTGTGGGAAAGGCTTTATGATTGTGTAGGTGTTTTTGCTTAGTCCATCGAAGCCTTTATCGTTATCGTAGGGTAAGTTATTCCAAAGTTTACACCCTATGTTACAGGATCTGCATCCAATACACTTGGTTATGTCGACTAGTATTGCTTTTCTCTTTCTGTTTTCAATTGAATACCCCCTTCTATGTCTACCTAGAAGTGTAACTAATGGTGAAAGTAAAATTGCACCCCCAGCAACCTTTAAGAATTCCCTCCTAAACTCGGCGAATCTTTTCTTCTCATTTAAGGATGCCATAAACCTCACCGAAAAAACTTAGTTGCCACCTTTTATCTCTTTTAACGTGGTGTCTATTACAAAGGGCAGAGATTTTTTAACTTCTTCTGATAACTCCATTCCGAAGCCCAGGTCTTTAGGTTCAACCCCGATCAACACGATTTTTTCAGGTAGCAACCCAAGTTTCTCACCTATCTCCAGTGTTTTAGTCAAATTTACTTCATGTAAAGACAATGCTTCTCCCTTTTCAAAGTTTATGTCCCTGATACCTAGTTTATAGATAGTTCCAGGTTTGTTTCCCCCTTTTACAGCATCCACAATGACTATTTTCTCATATTTCCCAATTATGTGTAGCAGATCTAAACCTGCAGTGGCGCAGTCAAGTAAATCGATGTTCTTTACCCCCATTTTCCTCATTTCCTGGATTACATGTATACCGATTCCTTCGTCTCTGAGTAGAAGGTTCCCAACTCCGATAACTGCTTTTTTCTCCAATTCTCTTCATCCCTCCCTTTTTAAAGAAGTAATGACGTGAAGTCTTTAATGGAACACTGCTTCTTTGGTTATTATGCCCTCTTTAGGAGTCACTAGATGAATGGAACATGCAAGGCAGGGGTCATATGATCTAACTATTCTTAAAACATTTATTGTTTCCCTGTTTCCAGGTACAGGTGTACCTATAAGGGAATTTTCAATTGGGCCCATAACACCGTTTCCATCTCTTGGTGAAGCATTCCATGTTGTGGGGACAACAGCTTGATACCTCTCAGTTTTGTAGTTGCTTATCTTGACGAAATGGGCAAGTGCTCCTCTCGGCGCCTCCCATAAACCTATGCCAAAACCTGTTTCAGGGACTTTATACTCACTGTAAACCTTTTCCTCTGGTTTAACAGACATTATCCAATCTGGAATAACATCCACTAGAAGCTTCAATTCTTCTAATCTTGCCAGTAATCTATCTAGCAGTGAAGCACCATAGGGGGAAAGCACCTTGTATTTCCCTGCAACTATCATTCTTGCCTGGGGTCCAACTTCGCATGGTAACCCCTCATATCTTGGAGCTTTTATCCAGGAATAAGCTCCTGGTTTGCCATACTGTGGTTCAGGGGGGATTTCCTCTGCAGGATTTCCACCGCTTTCATCCGTGTACCATGAGTGCTTGACATGTTCAACGATTTTAGCTGGGTCTGGTTTCCTTTTCTCTCCTTTAATTATTACTCCTCCTTCAAGGAAGTTTCTGTAGTTGTCCTCAGGTATTGGGTAGACCCCCCAAGCCAGAAAGTTTCTCACGCCAACTCCTATGCTGAGCAGTAGATTAACTGTTTCTATGTGTTCTTCTATTAGGTGAGGAATCAGGGTTTCATGTACATAGTTATAGATCGTGCCAACCACGTCTTTGACTTCAAGCATTTTATTGTACGCTAAAGAGAGTTTCTCAGGTGTAGGGGTAACAGTTACTCCCCCAGCCAGCGTAGTCATGTGATGCGGAACCTTTCCACCAAAGATGGCGAGGGCTTCATGGCACATTCTCTGGGCTGGAAGAATAGTTGTGTGGAGGAGCTTGTAGTATTTCTCTACATCCAGTTCAAGTTCATGTGGATGTTCTTTTCCAGCTAATCCATATACCCCGTAGTCAGGGCCTGCCAGTACAAGTAGATGAGCTGCATGGGAGTAGATACATGTTATGCCTTGAATTATGTTCCTTATCCGTATTGCGTTGTCTGGAGGTGTAAAATCAGCTGCGTCTTCAAGGGCCCTTGTAGATGTTATTCTATGGGTTGAGTGGCAGACACCGCAAATCCTTGAAAGGATAATGGGAGCATCACGTGGGTCACGGTTAACGACAATCCTTTCGAATCCACGCCAAAGCATACCCGATGAATGTGCATCCACAACTTTTTCATTTTCAACCTTTACTTTAATGGCTAGATGTCCCTCTATCCTTGTAACAGGGTCTATCATTATTTCAGGCATCCTCTTTCACCTATCCCTCCTCTTTCTCCTCCTTCTTCCTTAGGGCTCTTGAGGCACCGTACCCTATCACACCTATGGCTCCCACTGCGACCCCTAGCTTGATAAGTGTGTCAAGTAATTCACTTCTCCTGTACTGTTCAACTTTGGGCTTAACTTCAACTTTGCCTTTGAGTTTTTTCCTTTCCAGTTCCTCAAATCCAACTGGTTGGTAGAACGGTGAAAACGGTGGGTCTGGGAACCCTTTTTCAGTGCAACCTATACAGGGACCATTGCTTAGAATACAGAAGCTTGTTCCTTTGTTCCAAAGTCTCAATGAACAGTCAGACTTGGTTATTGGTCCTCTGCAACCCAACATCCAGAGGCATTCATCTTCGCCGAATGTTTCAGCTATCCTCATGTTTTCAAAGAACTGTCTTCTCTGGCACAGGTCATGTATATAGTCATGGAAGAACATCTTAGGTCTGTTGTCTTCATCTAGTTCAATCCAATTTGCATGGCCCAGCAGAACAGGTGTCAGCGTCAACAACATCCAATCCGGATGCGGGGGGCACCCTGGAATATTTATAACTGTTTTCCCAGGTAAAACCTCTTGAACCCCCCTGCACTTTGTGGGGTTTGGTTGCCCCGATGGTATACCCCCAAAAGTTGCACATGTACCGACAGCCACAACATATTTTGCTTTTTCACCTAGTTCTCTTACCCATTTTTCAAAGGGCACAGGTTCTCCGTTTCTCTCACCGACCATGCAGAAGTTTCCCTCAGGCACTGCTCCCTCAACTATTAAAACATCTAAGGGCTTCTTCCCTTGAACTGTTCCCTCAAGTTCAGTTAAAGCTTCTTCTCCTGCAGGGATCATTATCGTTGGATGGAAATCAATCGCCAACCTGAAATTCGTTATCGCCTCGACAAGATCAGGGTCGTTTGTTTGTAAAAGGGAAATTGTGCACCCCGTGCAACCAGCTCCTTGAATCCAAAGGACGCGAACCTCACCGCTTGCAGCTAAGGCAAGAGCCCTTTTAATGTCTGCGGTGTAAATTTTAACGGCGGCCAAAGTCCCCATAACAGCGATGGTTTTCAGGTATTCACGCCTACTAAACTTCATCTCGGCCTCCCCTCTAAATTAAGAGCTCCGAATTTCATATGGGGCTTAATTCAAATTGAAATATTACTAACTTTTAAAGTTTAACGTTTTCATTGGTGAACAAAATTATATTTCCAGCTTCTTAAAACCATGTTTTAATAAACGAATAATGAAAAAATTATTTTAAAGTTTTAATTATTCAATTCCAGACTTTTTTACATTTAGTCTGTGACGGATCCAAAAAACTTAAAGTTTCCCCCTAATACAACTCGTAAAAGGTTTAAATTGAAGATAAAGTTTTAGAAATGATTATTTCCCTATGGAATTTACTTTTAACCTTATTTTCCTGATAAGCACCTCTTTCCCCTCTGTAACCTTTATTTTAACCCCTTTACAATTTGGACAGTTAAGTGGTACAGCGAAGTTCAGTGTGTGGTATTCAGGTCCATCATAAATCGCTTTTCCTCTATAACCACACTCAGAACATTTTATTTTTGCCTTCACAACTGATATCTTAAACTTGCATTTCTCAGCCATTGTTTCTTTAGATAGCACCCTGAGAGCAAATGCTAGTTGCTCTCTATCAAGGAAGGTAAGTTCGCCAATAAGGATGTTTGCCTCCTTAATACTTATAGCTCCCTTTTCCTCGGCTATGTCTAGAATCCTTTGAAGTATAGCGCTGGCCATGGAGAACTCGTGCAATGTATCACCTTTTCACAGTTCCAGGGCGTTTATTAAGCTCTTTAAACCCATGTTCTCCTTGACAGAGGTAGCAACTGTTTTTGTTAATGGATTAATTTTCTTGGCGTCGTCAACAAGTTTATCTATTTCAACCTCCATTTGATCAGCTAAGTCAATTTTGTTTATTACGACTACATTGGCTTCCTTAACTATGAATGGATGTTTAATGATCATGTACGGTCCTTCTGTGACGCTAACAACAACCATGTTGATGTGGGTGCCTAAGGGGAAGTCTGCTGGGCAAATAAGGTTCCCAACATTTTCTATGAAAAGGAGATCTATTTGCTTTAAATCAAGTTTTTTAACGGCTTTTCTAATCATTAAGGCATCTAAGTGGCATCCTCTACCTGTGTTTATCTGTATGGATTTTGCCCCTGCTTCTCTAACTCTTTCAGCGTCTATGTCAGTGGTCACATCCCCTGCTATGACCGCTATCCTATACTTATTTTTAAGCTCCTTTATTAACCATTGAATGATGCTTGTTTTACCTGATCCTATGGACCCCATAACGTTTATAGATTTAACATTGCATGAGTCAAGGATTTTCCTGTTGGCAGAGGCTAGTTCCCTGTTGGCTTTTAGCAGGTCCTCCTCGATTTCAATGTCCAGTATTTCTCCTTCGCTAACACTTAATATTTCTTTATTGGACAAGTGAAACCACGTCCCATACAATTTACATCTCTACACGATGTATTTTTAATAGTTAATAAGCCATTTATAAATGTGTTATGCAAAATTTCACTTGGTTAAGGGTTTAAACTAGTTAAGGGGCTTTAAGAATGTGTTTAGCTGTTCCAGGGAGAGTTTTAGAGATTAAAGGGGAAAAGGCAACTGTTGATTTTGGCGGAGTGAGGAAAGAAGTAATTGTTTCCTTCCTGGACAATTTAAATGTCGGTGACTATATATTGGTTCATGTCGGCTTCGCCATTCAGAAACTGGGAAAAGAGGAAGCTGAGGAAACCCTGAAGCTTTGGAGGGAAATACTGGAAGGAGACATGTGAAAAACTGAAAAGCTAAGCTGAAGCTGATCCATATGCCTAACAACGATTTAACAGCCTGTAAAATAAGGTTGACAGGGATAGTTCAGGGAGTTGGTTTCAGACCCTACATTTACAGGATGGCTGAGAAGAATAAATTGAAGGGATATGTAAAGAATACAGGTGGGGCTGAAGTAGAAATCTGGGTTGAAGGTAAAGGGAGTCATTTAAAAAAGTTTCTCGTGGATTTAAGGGGTAAAAAGCCCTCAGTTGCTGTAATAGAAGAAATAAGGTTTGAAAAAGTTAAGCCAAGGTTATACAAATACTTTTCAATTTTGAAAAGCAGTAGGGAAGCATCATTTTACTCTATGGTCCCCCCTGATATCGGGATATGTGAAGGGTGTCTAGAGGAGATCATGGAACCAGGGTCAAGATGGTATATGTACCCATTTAATTCATGTGCTTGGTGCGGTCCAAGGTTTACGATGATGAAGAAAACCCCCTATGACAGAGAAAACACTGCCATGGTTGACTTTCCCCTTTGCAGTCATTGTAAGGATGAATACAGTGATCCTAGGGACATAAGAAGGTTCCATGCTCAAGGAATAAGTTGCAAGGAGTGCGGCCCAAAGGTTTTCCTGTTAGATAGGTTAGGAAGGGGAATTGAAACGAAGAATGCCCTGTACGAAGCTGCAAAACTAATAGATGAAGGGAAAATTGTTGCTGTAAAGGGATTGGGGGGTTTTCATATTGCTGCTTTGGCAACTGAAGACGATGTTGTTTTGAAGCTTAGAGAGAGGAAGAGAAGACCCCAAAAACCTTTTGCCCTAATGGCCCTGAACCTGGAAACAGCTAAGGAAATTCTGTGTTTGAACAAGGCACAGGAGAAACTGCTTTTAAGCCCTGAAAAACCAATTGTAATAGCATTGAAAAGGAGAGATTCAGCGGTTTCAAGATATGTAGCCCCACAACTTAAAACACTTGGTGTTATGCTACCCTACACAGGTCTACATTACCTTCTATTGAATCAAACAAGGGATAAATTCCTTATAATGACAAGTGGAAATGCAAGGGATAAACCCATCTGTAAATCAAACAGGGAAGCCCTTAAACTTTTAAACGGGTTTGTTGATTACTTCCTGATGCATAACAGGAGGATATTGAACAGATGCGATGACAGTGTGATTAGGTTCACAGATGGACATCCAGTTTTCCTGAGGAGAAGCAGGGGCTATGCTCCAACCTGGATAAATGTAAATTTTAAGTTTGACAGACCAGTGATAGCCTTTGGAGCTGATCTATCCAATGTAGCAGCTTTAGCCTTTAAAAACCACATTGTCCCAACCCAGTATTTGGGTGACATGGATGAATACGATAACCTTCTATACTTAGAGGAAGCCCTTGATTTCCTTTTAAAAACATATAACATAAGGGTTGAAGACGCCATCATCGCATGCGACAATCACCCAGGGTATCTTTCCTCTAGACTAGCTTATGAGTGGGCTGAGAAACACAGCTGTCCACTGGTGAAAATTCAGCATCACCATGCACACATGGCTTCAGCCATAGCTGAACATAAACTTGACCCGCTTGAGAAAATCATTGCGATAACCATGGATGGAGCAGGTTACGGAGAAGATGGCAGTGTTTGGGGAGGCGAGGTTCTAATCGGTTCATGCAGCAACTATGAAAGGAGGGGACAGCTTAGGTATCAACCGATGCTTGGAGGGGATTTAGCGACAAAATATCCAGTGAGAATGCTTATCGGTATACTTTCAACTTTCCTTGACACCGCTGAAATAAGGGGAATCATTTTGAAGCATAAGCTGGATAAAGGCCTCAGACATGGCTTAAAAGAACTCAATGTCGCTTTGAAACACAGAGGAAATTCGCCCTTAACATCGAGCACAGGTAGGTTACTGGATGCCTTTTCAGCTCTCTTAAATATATGCCTAATCAGGAACTACGAAGGAGAACCTGCAATTAAACTTGAGGAAGAAGCAGTGAATGGCAGAATCATTGATGATGTCAGAGCACCTGTGAGAAGGGTAGATGAAACATACGTTGTGGATACCACTAATATGTTTAAGGATGTGATAGGTTTAATCGATACACACAGTGTTTCTTCCATTGCCTACACAGTTTTAAAAGAGATTGGAAGAGCATTTGGTTACATGGCATCCAGATGCTTAAAAAGGAACATGGATAAAGTTGTTGTTTCAGGTGGAGCCGCTGTGAACAACTATTTAATCCAAGGGATTAAGGAAGCTCTTATACAAAGGGGGGTTAAACTTATCTTAAAAGCAAAGTTGCCTCCAGGAGACGGTGGAATCTCCACTGGCCAAGCTATGGTGGCAGGAGTAAAGTTCAATGAACATTTAATTTGATCATTTAATTTCAAGGTCTCTCAAAGGAAAAAAAAACCCTTTTCCCGTTAAGGGGGAGGAGTAGTATAAACACATTTAATTTATCAATCTTTATTAAGAGCCGTTAACAAATCCTGGGTATAGGTTCCCCCAGCGGCTTCTCAAGTATTCTCGTCCCCCCGACCAATGTGTTTAAGAGGACATACCCAGGTTTCCCCTTCTTTACCTCCCCTATAATTTCAGCTTCCCTTCCATGCTTTGTCTTCCTTACCTCCTGCAGGGTTTCATCAGCTAAATCACCATCCACGATGATAACAGCTTTCCCTTCACTTAAAAGTTCATAAGGACTTAAACCAAGCATTTCAGCGGCTGCAACAACAGGTTCCCTAAACGGAATCTTTTCCTCATCTATTTGGATGCTTATTTTCGATTTCTTAGCGATTTCGTTTAGTGCACCTGCAAGACCACCCCTCGTAGGGTCTTTCATTGCATGAACACCTCCAATTTTCAAGGCTGCTTCAACGACATCCCATATTGGAGCTACATCTGAGACAACCTCTGTTTCAAATCCAAGTCCCTCTCTTTTCGACAGCAAGGCTATTCCATGGTCACCAATCGTCCCTGAAACCAGAACTTTGTCACCTGGCTTTGCACCACTATCCAAGATAACATCCCCTCTTTCCACGACTCCCACACCACATGCAGCGATAACTATTCTATCCAGTTTACCTTGGGGCATAACCTTGAAATCACCTGAAATTATGGCTACACCTGTTTCCTTAGCTGCCTTATCCATTGACTCTACGATTTGCTTCAAGTCCCTGAACTGGAACCCCTCTTCAACAGTTACAGCGTCAAGTATGGCCACTGGTTTAGCCCCCATCATTGAAACATCGTTTATGGTCCCTGAAACAGCTAATCTACCTATGTCTCCACCTGGAAAGAAAATGGGGTCAACAGTGTAGCTGTCAATTGAGAAAACTATTTCAAACTCCCCTGTTTTAATTGAAGCCCCGTCATCAAGGGCTTCTAAACCAATTCCACCCATCGTTGAATGAGCAGAGAACCCCCTAAGAAAAAATTTTTCTATTATCTCAAAGGTTAATTCACCGCCTGCTCCATGTGAAAGCGTGATTTTCCCTTCCATACCAAACTCCTCCACAACCAAAGCATCAGTAAATTTCCATTGTGGTTAAAGGAAAAGGCTAAGTATTAAAATGAGGGGAGAGAATACTTTTAAATCAAGCAGCTTAACAACATGTGTAAAACAATGAAACGAGGAAGCTATTTCCATGACAAACAGTTATTTATCGAGATACAGGGATAAAGAGTTATCGCTTGCCATAGCGAAACAAATATCAGACAAAGCTTCAGATCTCAGGAAAATAAAAATAATGCATTTCTGTGGAACCCATGAATACACTGTTAGTTATTATGGCTTAAGATCTCTCATACCTAGAAACATTGAACTTATACCAGGTCCTGGCTGCCCTGTGTGTGTAGCTGCTGTAAGAGATATTGATGAAGCTATTTGGTTAGCTGAAAACAAAAACGTTACATTGACAACCTTTGGCGACATGGTTAGAGTTCCAGCTTCAAATAAAAGTTTATGGGAAGCTAAAAGCTGGGGAGCCGATGTAAGAGTAGTTTACAGTCCATATGACGCTGTAAAAATAGCTGAAGACTCACCGGAAAAACAAGTTGTTTTCTTCGCAGTTGGCTTCGAAACAACTGCTCCAGCTGTTGCATATGAAATATTGAAGGGCAGAAGGAGAAATCTTAGCTTCCTTACATCCTTAAGATTAACTCCTCCCATAATGAAACACTTATTGGAAAGTGGAGACATCGAAATAAATGGAATAATAGCTCCTGGACATGTTTCAACGGTGATAGGATATGAACCGTGGAAGTTTGCCGTTAATTATAATGTGCCAATTGTAGTTGCTGGTTTCGAACCAGTAGATGTTTTAATGGCTATTCTAATGATCGTTAACCAGATAAGAAGGGGAGAGGTAAAACTTGAAAATGAATACAAAAGAAGCGTAACAGAGAAGGGAAACATTAAAGCCAAGGAAATAATGGGAAAGGTCTTTGAAGAAACCGAGACAACGTGGAGAGGCATAGGCAAGGTTCCCTTTTCCGGGTATAAAATAAGGGAGGAATACTCCTACTTAGATTCAAGGAGGAAACACGAGATTAAAGTGGAAACCATGGTAGAAGAAATGCCCAGGGGTTGCATATGCGATAAAGTAGTTCTGGGAAAAGCCTATCCAACCCAGTGCCCCCTCTTCAATAGAAAATGTACACCAAAAAGACCCATAGGGCCATGTATGGTTTCAATCGAGGGAACATGTCACATTTGGTATAGATTCGGAAAACAACTAGTTTAAAAGAAGAAAACTATGGATAAATAATATCTTTGCCCATTAGCCTTGAAAAGATCACCTTTTGGTAGGCGCCATTGGCACCTGACACAACGGCATTCGAAATACTTACAAATAAGGCTTTATCTTCTTCGATAACCTCTATTTTCTCCTGTTCCTTTCCCAGTATTTCGTTAAGGCTGCCCGGAACAAATCTATGGTGGTCATGAAACCTGATCAAAGCTAAGTCCCTAGCCCTCAAATAATCTTTTAGATAATTTGTTTTAACCTTTACAAATAAATCGTTAATGTATTTTACAACTGATGCACCTCTCTGGGGATCCACATATATCTTTTCCTTAGAGTTAAAGTAAAGATTGTAGTAGAGAATGAAGTTCTGGATTATATCTATTTTTGAAGGATACCTTCCTTGGAAATCCCTGTAAATTGTGAATGTTTCAAATGTCACCTGATTTATAACTTCTTGGGTTCCGAAATAAAAACAAACACCGTTTGATTCTAAGCACGGTGCAAGGTAAGGTTTACCGAACTCAGCAACTCTTACCTCCCACTTCTTATTTTTAAGTACACCCGCTATCTTTCCCGGTTCATTATCTATTAGCGCGCTGAAAGTAGCGAAATCCTCGTCTCTCCCCCTTTGAAATCTACCCACAACTATCCAGTCCTTGTCTCTGTGTTCATTTTTATTTATCCAGTCACTGAATTTAAGGAATGAAACAGGGTCCCTTTCCTTCATCTCCCCGACCCGCAAACCCCTTAATTTGAATAGAATGTTAATTTAGCGATTAAATAAATTATCTCTCCTATTTCTTCGTTATAACAATTATTATATAAAATATATTTAACTATTTTAACTGTTTAAGTGTTAGGTTAGATAGATGCTTCTATTGAGCAGGGAGTCTGGGAAACTAAGAAGATTTCCATCACCGATCTTCGTTGTTTTATAAAGTGTTTATTAACCTTATTTTTCAACTACTTCTAATCTGCAAACGTCGCTTGATTTTTCAAGTATTCTGTTTATGACTATTTCAGCGATGACATTGCACAGGTAAGCTATTTGTTCTAAACTTGATCTTATTATTTCTAGGTTTACAATTGCCTTCGCAGTTTTCTCCTTGCCAATTATTTTCTCACTTACCCCTGGACTTATCTTCTCTATTAGGTCTGCTGCATCTATTGCTTCACTTGCTAGTTCTATGTCCATTCTGAAAAGTGCCTCCATTGTTTTGTCTAACACAAACTTCACTGATTTACTGAAGTCCAGTATTTCTTTGACAAGTTCTTTGTCATATTCATGTTTCTGGGACTCAAGGGTTAAAGTTGCCTTTGCCATTTTCTCAATATTATCTGCTATGAGCTCCAGGTTCTTTGCTATTGTTCTGTTTCCAACAATGTGGTCAATGGATTTTATTCCTATGTCTCTTCTAACTTCATCGTTGTGGAGTGAAATTAAAAGTTGCCTGATGATAAGCCAGTAGATCTGGTCTATTTCGTCTTCCATGTGGAAAACCTCGTTGAGCAGACCCGGCCTGTGTTGAATAAAGGCTTTCATCACTGCTTCAAGCATCGTGGATATTATTGAATGTACCCTCCTGAATAAACTGTAAACTGGGAACTTAGATGGATCGATGAAACACTGGATAACGACGTTTTTCATGGTTTGTTCAACTATCCCTATTCCTGATAGCCTCTTAACAGATTCCCTGATTTCTTCAAGGTGTTCAGGTTTAAGTTCACGCCTAGAAACCACGTTTATTGTGTCGTGTCCAGTGATGTAGCAGCCGGTTAGTATCCTTGTTACAAGTCTGGGTTTTTTACATGAATCTGAGAATATCAGGCATTTAGTCAGTTTTCTTTCCCCACCTCTTCTGAGACCTGGGTAAATCTTAAGTGAGCCGTCTTCCCCTTTTTCAATTGTCACTGTGTCACCTGGTTTTAAGCCTTTTTCTTTGGCCCAGTTTTTAGGTAGAGAAACAGCAAGTGTTGAGTACCCTACTCTTTGAACCTTACGTGTCTCCAAGGTTTACACCTCAAGGTAAACATTTACATTAATTACTTTAAATACTTACTGGTTTTTACTTTTGGAATAGAAAAGGTTTTTATATATTTTTGTTTTGTTTTACTTATTCGGTGTTGTTCATGGGGAAACTTAACTCTTACTTCAATTTAACTAAACCCATTATCTCTGTAGCTTTTTACTTTTTATTTCTGTTTGCATTCTTGATTGGCTTGCCTACTTTCCACTTTAACTTTGATGTTTTGATAAAGTTTCTCCTTGGCAGTTTAGCTGTTCTATTATCAATTTCTGGAAGTAACATTCTGAATAATTTCTTTGACCGTGACGTTGATTCCCTAATGTATAGAACCAGAAACAGACCCTTACCCACCGGTGTTGTTTCTCCTGGTGAAGCTTTGAATCTTGGTTTAATTCTGCTTTCCTCATCCTTTCTATTGGCTTTTTATCTGGGTTTGCTGCCGATTTCCCTTTTGGTTGTAGGGGTTTTTAGTTACCTGTTTTTTTATACTTTGCTCGGTAAAAGGAGAACCGTTGTTAATGTTTTCTTGACTATGCCCGCTGTTGCTACACCTGTTTGGTTCGGTTTTTTTATGGGTAGAGGTTTCCTTAATTTAAATGGTTTTCTCATAGGCTTGATTGTTTCCTTTTGGGGGGTTTCCCATTTATGGAGCTTAGCCATGGTTTACGGGAAAGATTATGTAAGGGCTAAAATACCTATGTTAACAGCTGTTGTGAGCTGGGGAAAAGCTAAGTGGCATGTTTTCGTTTCCTCCCTTGCTTTGTCCATGTATTCCTTTTCACTTTATTTTCTAGGGGTTTTTGATGGTTTATATTTGATTTGCGTCGTGGTTCCAAACTTTGTTCTCCTCTCCATAGCCCTTAAACTTGTATTTAAACCCCTTGGTAAATACAGCTGGATGATCTACAAGTTTTCAACCTTTTACATAATGGAGGTTCTTCTATCGGCTTTGATGGATATACATTTGCCTTTCAACTTTCAAAACTTGGTTTTAGGTGTTTCAGCTAATTTAATGGTTTCAGCTTTCTACATTTACATTTTAAGGAAGAGGAAAATAATTTTACGGTGAAGCATCTCCAATGTGAATGGGGGAGAGTTTCTTTGTTACATGGAAACCTAGCCCTGTAAAACCAGTTTCTCCTCCTTTGTTTTTCACTGATTTTCAAAGCCTTAGGACTCTACTTATCCTTTTCATGATCTTCAATGTTATGTTTGCCTTGTAAGTGGGCCATAGCTCTTCTTTTGGGCAGAGGATCTCTGAGTCGTTGTTTTCAACTTTGGCCTTTAATTTAATCAACTTTACATGGTTTATACCTCCAAGCTGAACTAATTCATCTATTTTCCTCATTACACTGTAGGTTAGCTGTATTTTCCCCTCTATTTTATGGGCTTCGTCTTCATCGATTAATCCATGTTTCTCCTTTAACTTGTTGAGAAGGTAGGCGCTTTCATAGGTTAAATCAACTATTTGATCCCTTGTCATCCACTTGGTTTCATAGTTAAGGAAATATTTCCATGAGGGCATCTCCATTGATTCCACATGTTGCCTCAGGGTTTCCCTTAAAACTTTGTAGCCATACACAGCTGGTTTCTCGAATGCAAGGCTTCCAGGGTCGAGGAAAGGAGCTAAAGGAGCTATGAATGGGTGAAACCTTTGATCCCCTTTATTTTCCCTTATTAATTTCTCTATGTAGCCTATGTTTTCGATAACGGAGCCACGGTTTTGCATGGGTAACCCTATCATGAAGAAAACATCGACTTTAAGGAAGCCGAGTTTAAGGGCTTCTTTAATTGACTTTTCAAGGGGTTTAGTTGTGTATTTACGTCCTTGTTTAAACCTTATTTTTTCATCGTGGCTTTCAGGGCTTATCTCTAAGCCGACAGGGGTTGATTTAGCTAATTCAGCCAGAAACTTCCTTGTTCCTGGATAGAAAAGCTCATATATAAGAGGGTTTTCAATTCCTTCCTCTTTTAAGCCCTTAAGAAATTTATCTAGTCTCTTCTTCCCACCTAGCCTTATGTCTCCGACGATGAAAATGGGTATATTTGAGTATTCCCCTATTATCTTTATTTCCTCGAGGAGTGTATCAGCACTTTTAAACACCGGCTTTACCCTTCCATAGAACCTTTTATAGGCGAAGCATGAGCCTCCACATGTGACACAGTTGAAAAAACAGCCTTTAACCGTGAAAACAGCTGTTAAAGGTTTTTCAAACCAGTTTTGGTAGGGTAAGTGACTAGTTAAGTCTTTTTGCTTAAAAATGGATTTGAAGAGAACCCTGTAATCCATTACATATTTATCAATGTCCTCTGGGATAAAGGTTTGGGGGTTAACCCTTACCTTTCCATCTTCTCCTCTCCATGTGAGGTTTGGTACATCTTTTAGTGGTTTATTTCTCTCCAGTTTTTCAAGGAGGGATTTAAGTGGTTCCTCAGCTGTGTCCCCCCTGATAACGAAATCTACTTGTCCAAAGTTTTCCATTATTTCCCGGTGGTAGTAGGTTGAGGTTAAACCTCCAAACAGAACCTTTCTGTCTGGGTGATTCTTCTTTATGATTTTAGCTGTTTCCAGGGCTCCATGGGCATGTACAAGCCAGTGTAAATCTAAACCATAAACATTTGCATCAAGTTTCCGCAGATACCTCTCCAAATCAAAGTTTTTATTTTTCAGCATTTTCATCGCTAAATTTGAAATAACAACGTTGTATCCCTCTTTGTCAAGGTAGTTTGCCAATGTAATGAATCCCAGGGGATATGTTTCAAACACAGGGGTGGAGGGAATCACGTCGCTTATGGGTCCGTAAAGAACAAATTTTTCTCGAAAATCATATATATTGGGTGGGTGAATCAATACTAGGTCATATTTTGCCATGGAGGGAACACCCCTAATATGAAATGCTTCTCAGTTTACCTGTCTCCCCGGTTTTAAAAAAGTTGAGCTCCTTAAATTCCCTTTCATCGACGGTTCAACATTAACTGTTTCATCTACAAAGATGTACATTGACCCTGAGATTAGTCTCAGCATTGTAGATAAAAACAAAACAATGTAGGCAGCATATAGGTCGCTGGCAAGCTGTGTGAACATATCGGTTAAGCCTCCTCCCACCATTGACCCTGTAAATGTTAGAAACCCCTGAGCAGTGTTGTAAACAGCTGTGTAGGTTCCTCTCCTTTCCTCGACTGAGGAGTCAATGATGTACGCTGTTTCGCTGACCATGGCCATTGCCATTAAAACCCCTGCAAGTAGCATTGTAACGACTAGATGAAGCCAAGATCTAGCTAAAATGAATCCTAGGGGAATTGTGAACAACATGATTCTACCGGTAAGCATCACAGGTTTCCTACCCCACATATCGGTTTTCCTCCCGAAAAACCTTTGGGAAATAGAGTTTGAAAGACTCCATGAAGCCCAGATTAAAGCCATTTCCCATGTTTCCGCGTTTGTTAACTTTACTGTTAGGTAAGGGAAAATGGGCCATGAAACTGACATGGAGAAACCGTTGAAACCAGTTATAAGCAGGAATTTCCTGTACACCCTGTTTTTTAAAACTTCTTTAAGGTTTATTTTAATGCCCTCCCCGGCCCTCAGCCGCTTTTTCTCTTTAAGTCCAAGGGCGGTTATTGAAGCTAAAAGAGCTGAGAAACCTGAGAGTATAAAGGCTATCTTCATATTGGATAACCCAGTTTCACTGGAGGAGTTATATGTTAAAGCAGCAACAACTACGTATGCAACCACACTTGAAAACTGGCTTACAGCTCCTACCAAACCAACTACTTTCCCCCTTGTCGATTCACTTGAGTAATCACCCATGACAGCTACCCATGCAGGCATTGTAAGCGACAATAAAATGGAAAGAACTGTGACAGCAAGGATTAAAAGCAAAGTGTTCTCTATAAAAACAACGAGGAAAACAACTACGCCTATGAATAGGTAACCAATGAATATAAGTTTCCTTTTACCTGTTACATCGGCTAAATAACCCCAGATTATCTGCAAAACATTTGTGAAGAGGTTTCTAACAGATGTCAACCAACCCATAGCGATGAAGGAGGCACCTAGCAGCACAGCGTAGAAATTTATGAAGGGACCATACAAACTGACTGCAAAGGCTGAGAAGCCTCCAACCAGGTATAGAGGGACCTGGGAAAACCTTTTTTCTCCATTCCAATGAATTTCCCTTTTCCAATGTTTCCCCTGTTCCATGTTACGGTTCCTTCCATTTCAAGAGAGAAATGTAAACAGTTAGGATACAAAGGTTAATATCTATAAAAAAGTTTAAAGTTAGGGTTTCTAAGGGTTCCCTTGAGGTGAGTTAAATGCCCATTTTAACTTTTAAGGGGAAGAAGCCGAGGATATCACGTGGGTCATATATAGCTAAACAAGCAGTTGTAATAGGTGATGTAACCATTGGAGCTCATAGCAGTGTATGGTTTAACAGTGTGTTAAGAGGGGACTACAATTCAATTCTTATCGGCGAGAAAACTAACATCCAGGATTCATGTGTTCTGCACACCGATCCAAACTACAAACTGGTTCTAAGGGACAATGTAACAGTTGGACATGGAGCTGTTCTACATGGATGCCAAATAGACAGCGACGTGTTGATAGGTATGAATTCAACGATTTTAAACGGTGTCAAAATAGGCAGCTGGTCAGTTGTAGCTGCTGGATCCGTGATTAGGCAAGGAACTATTATTAAGGGTTCATCCCTAATAGCTGGTGTACCAGCTAAGGTAATAGGGAAAATAGACGACAAATTGAAAGAAATGATAAGGGAAAGCACTATTTCCTATTTAAACCTGGCAAAGGTGTACTTTGAGGAGAAGCTTCTCGAAAAACCAAGCTGAAAAATATTGGAGAAATATTTCTTAGCTTGAAGATATTAATAAATTTTTAATATAAAATATCTTTGTTAAATTCAAGGGTGAATTGGTGGGTTAGATGCAAGGGGGATACAATAGGAAAAGAAACATGGAATTGGCTATAAAACTTCAGAGCCCGGTTTTCGGCACAGGTGAAACCATAAAAGGCTTTTTAAATCTAAAAACAAAGGTGAATATTGAGGTAGATGAGGTAAGAGTTGAGTTACTGGGATATGAAATCATTAAAGCCCCTTGCTTTGACCCGAAGAAATGTCCAACCCCTATGATTGATTTATCAACTAAGATTGTTGACCTGAAGAAGAGGGTGGGGGGATCAGTTAAACTTGTAGCGGATCAACTGGAAAAAATTCCATTTGAAATATTGATTCCTCCAACTACTCCTCCAACGTATATTGGGAAATATGCTAAGACTGCTTTCAAGTTAAAAGCTTTAATTTACAGTAAAGGTGAACTCTTAGCAATTGATGAAGCCCCTATTAAATTATTCGACTGTGAAACATATTGTAGATTGGTTTCTGAACAGAGAACTTAACTCTTAATTCTCTTCCCTCTAGATTCCTTGTTTTAACCCTATCCTGGTATTTTTGTTTTTTTTTTGGTTTTGCGAGTTTAAAGGGGGATAAAGATGTCTCTTTCTGTTTCCATTAGAAACCTTAAAAATACTTCTTCAGCAACCACTTTTTCAGTTGCTCCTTCCAGTAAAACTTTTTCCCCTTTCCTTGCCTGTTCAGTGAATCTTCCCCTGAAACTATGAACCTCTCTCACATCCTTCCTCCCTTGAAGCACTTTAATTGTGTAGGTGCAGGGAGTGAAAATTGAGTCTTCATCATCTAAGACCCTTGCCACCACCCTTTCTCTACTAGAGGGAAAGTATTCAATTTCTCCATATCTTATATCTATTTCACTTGGCTCCTTAACCAATCTAACATAGTAGTCTCTTCCCTTAACCAAGCCTTGAAGGACTTTCCTTTTCTCTAGCTCCATTAATTTTGCAAAGTAGGGATTGTCTCTTCCCCACCTGAAAGCAGTTATTCGAGCAGCTTCTCTTTCACCGTAGGGCTTAACCACTTCTCCTCTTTCCCTCAGTTTCTTTATGGCTTCATAGACAACTCTCCCCCTTTCTTCACCGTAGACAACAACGTCTATGTCTGAAGTTTCACCTTCAAGTCCTAAAAGCAGGGAACCAGTGATGCCTAAGTCCCCCTCCTTTAAACCAGATTCATCGGCTACCGCACATATGAATTTAACCGCTATCTCCTCTATCTTTTCCCTCACAGCTTTATTCAGGACCTCCCATGTTTTTTCATAGGGTATGTAAATTCTTTTTATATCTTTGAACGGTACACCTTGCAAAACCTTTCTGCTGTGAGGGTCATAGAAAAGGTATTTCGGATAATTATCCATTAAGAAGCTTTGCCTTTCCTTTAAACTGTAGATTTTAAGGTATTTTCTCCTATTTCTCAATCTTTGCCCCTTGTTACTAGGTATGTACCTTAAATAAGCTATAACCCTGTTAGGGGGATGAACTAAGCCTTTAACCTCGAAAATTAAGCCTTCAATGGTTTCTATGAATTCCCCTTCTCTAAATGAATGCTTCAAATTAGGCCCCTGTTTCAATTTGTCAAGAGAATTTAAAGGTGAACTCCCCCCTTTAATTATTAATTTATTTCCTGGAAGAAAGGAGGTAAATGAAATGGTTCTTTTAGTTGCCCATAGAGGAGCTTCCTTCTATGAACCTGAAAACACCTTGAAAAGCATAAATTTAGCTTTTAAAATGAAGTGTGACTACGTAGAAGTAGATGTCAGAGAAACAAAGGACGGAGAACTTGTTGTGATACATGATGAAAAAGTTGATAGAACAACTAATGGAAGGGGATTAGTTAAACAGTTGACGTTGAAGGAAATTAAAAGGTTAGATGCAGGTGGAGGGGAAGAAATACCTACTCTCCAAGAGGTTCTTGGATTAGCAGAGAAGAGAAGAGGCAAGTTAATCATTGAACTGAAAGAGGAGGGAATTGAGGAGAAAACCGTTGGCATGTTAAGAAAACAAGGGTTTATCGAAGATGCAATAATTGTTTCATTTTACCACCCTTCCGTGAAGAAAGTTAAAGAGTTAGAGTTAAACATAGAGACAGGTGTTATTTTCTCCTGTTTCCCAGTTAAACCCGTAAACTTAGCTATCGATGCAAAGGCAAATTATCTACTGCCTAAATACAAATATTTAAGGAGGGAAATGGTTAAAGACGCCCATGAAAATGGGTTAAAAGTTATTACATGGGTGGTGAACAACCCTTACTTAGCCAAGAAACTTATTAAGGACAACATTGACGGGTTAGCCACGAACATACCTGACCTGCTCTCTAAAACATGATAAAAACACTATTAACAGCTGAAACCATTAACTTCATAAAATCACCTCAAGGAAACCCATGCCATTTATGGGAATTGAGGGTTAAACTTAAACATGCCTCCCACCCATTTTAAAGTTTTGGAGGAACAGCTTCAAATTGAAGGCACCCCCATAATGTAGATGGGGATATCCAAAACCTTGAATAAGGCCATCTGAAAAAGGGGGGAAGAGGTTCGGGCATCTCCAAGTTCAAGTTGGCTTGGACAGGCTGTTGTCAACCAGTCTAATGTGGGGATGAGGTTCAAGTCGAACCATATGACTCACCTGCAAAACCATCGGCTTTAGCCATGGGTAATTCACAATTTAACAATGAAACTCATAGATGTAACCTAATAGAACATGGTCCCCACAGCTTGAATCTATCCCTCCATAAAAGTTAAAATGTAACCTTGAAAACTTGATTGAAGTATTTTGGGCCATATGTAAGTGTGAATTGATGATGAATTTCCTTTCTCTCCTTTATTTCCTCTATTTTCCCCTTGACAATTACTTTTTCTCCTTTCTTCGCCTGTCCCCTGAATTCCTCAATATATGAAACTACTTTTTTGATTTCAAGACCCTTGAAATTTTCATCTATGTCCAGTACTTCCACTTGGTAGATTGACGGCATGTAAAACGCCTCTGTGTCATCGGTTACCTTTAAAAGAGCTTTACACCAACCTAAGCCCTTAATCTCCTCATACTCATAGTATCTATTTTTTATTTCTCTCCAATCCTTCACCGGTTCAAATTCAATTTTAACTTCTCTTTCCAGGGTTGAACCAGCGTCAAACACTCCGTATATTAATTTTCTTTTCTGATGCCACCCGTATTCCCTTTTACTGTAAAATTTAAAGTTCCAGTTTAAAGGTGGTTTTTCAGGTGTCCAGTCTTCAAATTCGTTTCGAAACCCAGAGTATTTATCTTTATACAAATCGCTTAGTGCTTCAAGTAATTTGTCAAGGTTCCTCCTCCCATAAACCACTAGGTCTATGTCGCTGTGTTTAACACTGTAAAAGCCGTGGAGTAGAGAACCGAAAACACCGAAATCCCTTATTTTTAACCCTGAAACAGAGCAAACACTGTCCAGTAAATTTTCAAGGGTTTTAAGAAGCAAGTCCTTTCCCTCGCTATGCATCAACTGTGAAAGTTTCTCATCTGGTTTCCTCAAATTGAAAACCTGGTTTTCATGTATACCTACAAGTTTAGCTTTCAAAGGCTTGTAGTAAACCATGTATTGGGGGTAGTTTTCAACTATGAATTTAAGTCCTCCATCAAAGTAGAATTTGTAGTATTTCCCACCGTTTTTAACTCTTAAAGCCCTTTTTTCATTGCTTTTATAGATTTCCCCTGGTGCATATTCCAAGTCGCATACACATGCATTTCTAGGATGGTCGTAGCCGTACACCCTGAATATTAATCCCTCCTTGGAAATAGGTGAGTCTCTGTCTCTGACCCTTAAACCTGCCATATTCCTTCATCTCTCCCTCCAGAACCAACTACAATTCTAAAGTAATTTTTTCTTTCACCTGAAATCTTCTCCAATACACCTTTGACCTTTACATTTTCCCCTATTCTAAACATTCCTCTGTAAGCCCCTATCATTGAGGTTAGTTCAGTCACTTCCTCTTTTTGCACCTTTACTTCTCCTTTAAGTTCCCTGAATCTAACTTGGTAAACAGCTGGTCTGAACATGCTTTCAAGGTTACCTTTCACTGTACAGGTTCCTGAAGCCCTCCCTAA
>JAOZFL010000106.1 GCA_027491455.1 Thermoproteota archaeon
TTTGAAAGATTTATCCCTAATTTAGTTGAATATTTGCAGCCTAAATTTCTTAAAAGCTTTTCAACCATTTCCCTCAGTGAGCAAACCATTTCTTCAACCCTAAAAACTAAGAGAGATAGGTTCACGTAGAGATTTATCAATGGAAATTATAAATTTCACAGTGAATAAGTTAACTTTTAATGTTTTCCAATGCCTCACATTTCTATTCAGCATCCCTGTGAAAATCCCTCTTTGAACAGCTTTCTCCTCTAAACCTCTATGTTGAACCCCCAACAAATTTATTGAAGTTGAGATTAAAGGATATCTTCCCTAAGATTGGATGAGAGCATTGATTTCTATTCTATGAGTACTTTAGATTGTTTTTTTCCTTTCTAAGAGCAAGATGCTGAGTGGAAAGATGAGCATTAGGTCTATGCGATTTATCAGAGGATGAATGGGGTTGAGGTCTTCGTTGCTGAAGGCAGCTATGTCTAGTTGCCGGTGTCAAAGTCTGGGAATATTCGGAGCCCACATTGAAAGATTTCCTCATCTCTCCACTCAGGGTTCCCCTATGAAGACTTCAATGGTTGGGTAGTCTCTGTTTCTAATCGGGGTTCCATGGAGATCCTCAACTGGGTCTTCGGTTAGCACACAGCAAACTTTTCCAAGCTTCTTCTCCAGATCCCTAATCTCTTCATCGAAGAAGACATGTTAACAAGACATGTTAACATTTCAATGTGTGAGGGAGGAAACCACCAGCGAAAGCGGGAGAGTAGTTTACAAATTAAATGTATAAGAGAAACAGATTTATTTTTAAGAAGTTGTAATGTAAAATGAAATTTTTCAAAAACATTTATATAGTTTTCATTAAGTTTCATTGTTATAGGTAAACCTAAGCACCCTCCCCGGGAGGGAAGATTTAATTGTTACCATAATTAACCAGAAAACTCGTCTTTTGCTAGAGGAGAGAACACCATAATTCCAAATCCTTCCAGGAGGGTTAGGGATAAGAGGGCAGTGATGAACCTTCTGCTTCCAGGGTGGAACGGAATGAAGTGGGAGGGTAAGAGCTCGATGAACAATAGTTCAATGAAAACCCTTAGAAGCAGAAACAGAATCCATCGAGATGAGGGTGGAACCCCATATGCCTCAGCGATGGGGAATGTCAGAGATAGGCATAAAAGCTGCTAAAGTAGTGGTAAATCAGAACAGTTGTTTGTCTTTGGATGAATCGGTGTGGAGTACTTGAAGAGGGAGCTTATTATGTCTGAAGAGGAAAAGATGAAAACACTGGAGTGTTTAGGTGAGGGAGGGAAGGGTAAAACTCTTAAGGAGTTAGCTGAGGAAACCAATATAAACATTTTAAGAGCAGCCTACATAACTAGGGATTTACTTAGACAGGGATTTGTCCAGGGGTTTTCAGGTAAACTTTACATAACGGAGAAGGGGTTAGCTGAGCTTGAAAAGAAAAAGGTTGAGGCAGCTGAAACCATTAAATTAATCCCTGTTAAAGAGGAAGAAAGGGTTAAACCACCTGTGAAAGAAGAGGTAGAAGGGGAAAGTATCAGAGTTAAAGCTTTAATCCCTATAGAAAAAGTTACAGGTAAAATCAAGGTTAAACTTGTTTAACTAGGCCAGGTAGGAAATTAAATGTTTGGACATCATGCAAGAACCGCGATCACAGATATAATCTTAATAGCTGTTTCAATCACAGTGGCTGTTTCAATTGCCCTATGGATTTCAAATCTGACATTGATGCACACACGGTTCGAGAAAATAGAGGTGGAGAATCAAGGTGTAGAGAGAAGCAGCTCTAATGGAGAAATAGAGGTTTGGTTTAAAGTTAGGAACAGGGGACCCTCAACCGTGACAATAAATATGCTCCTAATAAACGGTGAACCAGCTGAACACTATGTTGACTCCTTCAATTCAACGGGGAACACTTTTCAACCCTTCACCCTTGAATCAGGGGAAGAGGTAACCTACAAATTAATAGACACAGATACCCAGGATACAAAAGGATTTAGATCAGGGGCAATGTATGAGTTTACGTTTCATACAGCCAAGGGAAACAACTTTAAATCAAATGTGAAGCTCCCTTGAAGGAAGGAACATCGCTGCAAATACAGGGAACCCCTGTTAAAAACATCAATGTTTAAAAGTCATAGCGAAAACCTTATGCGAGTTAATATTTAAAAAAATATTAGTTTTTAAATATAAGGGGTTAATTGGTGTATAATTTATATAATACATGAAGAATTATGTATTATATCTAAGAGAGATAAGAGGTTGGAATTGTTGGAGGAAAGGGAAAACCGGTCGCTAATTAATATAGAGAGGGAAATTAAGGTTATACTATCTAAGCTTTCAGAGATTAAAGGGGTGATATTTGTATTTATTATCCGTAAAGATGGAGTTCTCCCCGCCATAACTTCTCTTTCAGTTGAAGAGGAATGGCTGGCTAACTTCTCCTCTTCATGCGCTGGGATTTACGGGGGGCACCTGGTTCAACATGAAATAATGAATGAACCATCCCCTAAACAGATTTTAGCTGAAACAGAGTCTTCCAAGATCATCCTTTACGATGTGGAAAAGGAGTATTTATTGGTGGTTAAAACACTGAACAAGGTTAACCTTGGACTGCTAAGGTTCTCTATAAGGAGGAATGCTGAAACCCTTAGAGAGCTGCTTGAGAAGAGAAGAGAAGAAATAAAAAGAGTTGAGGTTTCCATAAAGGAGAAGTTAAGTGCTGCAGGCGATTTGGAGTCAGCTTTAAAGCGATTCAGCGGGATGAAAAGTGGTTCAACTTGACGCTGAACACAACACTATATATATTAAGGTTCTCTACTATGGTCCAGGGGAATCAGGGAAAACAACTAGTTTAATTTCAGTGAGAGAAGCTATAAAACACTTAGCCCCTGAAGCCGTTGGAACCGATACTATAAGCATAGAGACACCTACGGGTAGAACACTTTACTATGACTATCAATACTTCATGTTAAACAAGGAGCTCCTTGAAACCATTCTAAGGGAACATGGAATCAACTTAGATGTCTCTTGGCTTTCAAGTTTCAAGTTAAAGGTTCATGGTTGGACAGCTTCAGGTCAAGACCTCTACGCCTCCCTTAGGAAACCCCTTTTAAAGGGGGTTGACGCTGTAATCTTCGTGGTTGATAGTCAAAGAGAAAAAATAAAGGAGAACAAGGGAAACATGGAGGAACTGAAAAGATTCCTGGGAAAAAGGGAAATACCTATAATTGTACAGTTGAACAAAAGGGACCTGTTAAACTCCATGTCTTTAAGGGAAATAATATATGAGTTAGGGTTAGACGGCTACTTAACCTATGAAACAGTGGCAACCGAGAGGAAAGGTACACTTGAAGCCTTCACAGCTTCAATACTCCTAGCCATTAGATATTTCTTCCTGGGTTAAAAGCTTTTTAATGGAAAGCGAGAATGAAAAGTTATTTTTTCGGGGGGATCAGTAAATTCTTGATTTTCTTCACAGCTTTATCAAGGTAGAAAAATAAAAGGCCAAGCCTTGCACCCTTACCTATCTTGGCGACGAAAAGGAAATCCTCACTTATCCTGTTCAAAGCGAAAACCCCCTTTTCATTCCTTACAATTAACTGGTTGAAACCAACCTCGAAAAGCTCCCTTGACGCTTCGTCTCCACTTGTAGAGAGCAAAGCAGCCATAGCTGCAAGTGTATCTGCTTCAACATCTTTAACTAAACTTGTTGCAACAGGTAAACCCTCAGATGTTACCAAGGCACAACTAGACACCTTTGTGGCACGGGAGACAAGCCACTTCAAAACCTCCTCAATCTTTTCAACTTCCAAAGACATAACAACCACCATTTTCTAACTACGCAGTTAAAAAATTGGGATATTTAATAAATTTTACTGAAAAAGTTTCTGTTGCATTTATGGGTGTTGGGAGATAGGATGATAGATTCATAAATGTTAATTAAAAGC
>JAOZFL010000204.1 GCA_027491455.1 Thermoproteota archaeon
AAAGACTTCTCTGTTGAGGGTGAGCAGACATGCACAACTACTCCTCTACACCTTTGGACATCTTTAACCCTGTATTTCTCTCCCTCTATGACAAGGTAACCTGTATCAGCTGGTTGTCCACCCTCCTCAGGGTGGAAGAAAGTTTTATCGAGTACAATGTACATGTCATTGTCCTCAACCACTTTTCTCAGTATCCTAGCTGTAAACTCCATTTTATACTGGTCTCCGAAATAGAGAAGCTTTGTTTTAGGTAAACCTGAAATTAATGAATCCAATTCCACTTTGATTCACCTTTTCCAAAACTATTACATGTTTTTCAATGAAAAATGACATGGTAAACTTTTACTTTTAGGAAGGGGAGGGAGGTGTAAATAAAAAGGGGTTTAAAGTTAGTTATTGGTTTTAGCTATAGAACAAATCTTTCCTTTTCTACGTGTCTATTCTCCACTCCTAGGTCGCTTACCCTGAATTTCTCCCCATCGAAAAATTCAACATATTTTTCTTCCATGTAAACCCCAGCTGCAACTCTTCCTATTGCATCTGCCTTCAGTATTCCGCTTCCACTTGCCCCTGTAACAACTATCATACCTGCCTCCCTGAAAACATATGGGTTTGCATCTATAGTGTTGATTGCATATAAACCAGCCCAAGAACTCTGCGGTTTTAGGCCTTCGAAATGGGGGAAGTATTTTCGTAGAACCTGGTATATGTCTTGGAAATAATAGTTTTCCTCTGGTTGCGGTTCCTCCTCAAATTTAAAGGCTCTTCCAAGTTCATCTCCACAGCCAACCCAGCAGCTTCCTTCACCTATGTCTGGTCTGAAATAAATGCCAGCCTTAGGTAGAATGGTGAAGGGTAAAATGTTTTCATCGTTAAACCCTTTAGCATTGAATAAAGGTTCAAGGCTTGGCCCCTTAACCGCGAAGATTTGTCTCTTCTTAGGTTTGATATGTGAATCTACACCTATTGGGTCGAGAAGTGCATTGGTCCATGCACCAGTGGCAACTACAACTGTGTCTGCTCTTATCTCCCCTCTATTTGTTTTTACACCGGTGATCCTTGAGTCTTGCCATACAAAGGGTTCTCCGGGTACACCGAACTTCTTTACAGGTTCAATTATTAAGCTCTGGACAACTGTGTTGTATCGTATCTCTCCCCCAACCCTTTTAAATTCTTCCTCGTAAAAATTTACGAGTTTTTCAACCTCTAAGTAACCGCACTTCTTACCTAAGACTCCTTTTTCAACGCTTTCAAGGTTCATCATCTTTGCTTCTTCATCTTTCTCATCAAATTCTAAAACAGCACCTGGAATCATTCTTTCAAGGTCTCCCCTCTCAAAATATTCAAGTTCTACTCCTCTCCTTTGCATTTCTTCAAGTACATCCTTGTTCCTTTTATAGTCGTCTTCACTGAAAAGAAACAAATAACCGATTAAATGTAGCCCTAGGTCGTGTTTCAATTCCCTGTGAACGTGGAGGTAGAAATCAACTGTGGAGTTAGCCAATGCAAAGTTTGTCTTTGAAGAAAAAACATTTCTAAAACATGCTTCACTTTTAGCTGTGTTCCCCTGTCCAGCTGAACCAAACTTATCAATGATTAAAATCTTTTCATCTGGATTTTGCCTCTTTATGTGGTAGGCAGAACATAAACCAAGTATTCCAGCACCAACAACAACTACATTATATTTAGACATATCACCCTTCCTCATAAAACATTTTTATGTTTAACTGATTTGTTCGAGATTAACCTAGAAAGTTTAAAAATAATTATGTAAAAGGGTTTTATAAGAAAAAACATTTTAAGTGGATAGGTGATGAAAATTGCATGGTTGGAACGGAAGAATTCTACGTGTCGATTTATCGGAGTCTAAGGTCTCAATTCAGAGATTTGAAGCTGATTTCGCCTTGAAATTTATTGGTGGCAGGGGGTTCGCAGTTAAAATCTTATGGGATGAGCTTAAACCAGGTATAGATCCGCTTTCACCTCTAAATAAACTCATCGTGGCAGCCGGGCCATTAACAGGTATCCCTGGTCCAAGCAATGGAAAACTGGTTGTAGCTGGTAAAAGCCCCCTTACAAGTGGTTATGGAGATGGAAATCTGGGTAGTCTTGCAGCTGTACACTTAAGGAAGGCAGGTTACGACGCCCTTGTAGTTGAGGGAAAAGCAGATAAACCCTCCTACCTATACGTGGAGGATGACGACGTCAGTATACTGAGTGCAGATGGCATATGGGGTGAAACCACATTCAAAGCTGAGAGTAAACTGAAAGAGGTCCATGGGAGAAACACAGGGATCCTTGTAATTGGACCTGCAGGGGAAAACCTTGTTAGATATGCAACTATTACTTCTCAGGAGGGCAGAGCTGGTGGAAGAACAGGTATGGGAGCAGTTATGGGTTCCAAGAAACTGAAGGCAATAGTTTTTAAGGGGACAAAGGAGGTGCCGTTAGCTGACCCTGAAAACCACAAGAAACTTGTAAAGGAAAGCTACTCTGACATAGAGTCCAAGGAAAACTACACATTCTGGATAAGGCAGGGAACCATGGCCACCATCGAGTGGAGCCAGGAAAACAGTGTTCTACCAACATTTAATTTCAGGGAAGGAGTCTTCGAATTTTCAAGGAGGATAGATGGCTACGCGATGGAGGCAATGAAGATAAAAAGGAGAGGATGCCCAAACTGCAACATGTTATGTGGAAACGTTGTCATCGACTCTGAGAGAAGGGAGTCAGAGTTAGACTATGAAAACGTGGCCATGCTTGGATCCAACATAGGTTTAGGCCACCTAGGAAAAGTCTCAGTTTTAAACAGGATGGCTGATGAATACGGAATAGACACCATATCCCTTGGTTCAAATCTTGCATTTGCAATGGAAGCAACTGAGAAAGGCCTTTTAAAGGATGGAATCGAATGGGGAGACTTTGAAGGGGCGAAAGCCCTCATGGAAGACATAGTTTATCGCAGAGGAAACGGTGAAATCCTCGCTGAAGGAGTTAAAAGGGCATCGGAGAAGCTTGGCGGAGGATCGGAAACATGGGCCATCCATGTTAAAGGGTTAGAGGTTTCAGCATATGACTGTCACACTGTTCCAGGGATGGCTCTATCCTTTGGAACTTCCCCGATAGGGGCACACCACAAAGACGCATGGGTCATAGCATGGGAGGTTAAAACAGATAGATTAGGTTACACAAAGGACAAAGTTGACAAAGTACTGGAGTTCCAGAGGATCCGTGGAGGAATGTTTGAAACCCTTGTTGCATGTAGGCTTCCCTGGATAGAGCTTGGCTTCGAACTAGACTGGTACCCAAAAATGTTAAAGACAGCTACAGGAGTCGACATAACGCTGAATGAACTAATAAACACGGTTGCAGACAGAGTTTACAGCTTAATAAGGGCATTCTGGGTGAGGGAACACGGTGAAAAATGGAGTAGGGAAATGGATTACCCCCCAACCAGATGGTTTAAGGAACCTGTAACCAAGGGACCGTTCAAAGGTGGAAAACTGGACATGGAAAAATACGACAAGCTTCTTGAAATATACTACAATGAAAGAGGATGGGATGAACGAGGCATACCCAGGCAAAGCACACTCAACAAATTAAACCTTGGAGAAGTAACAAATGAACTTAGCAAATATGTTTCCCTGTCTCCATGAAAACAACGATGCATCATGGTTAAATTGAGGTTCTTAGGATACATAGCTGAGAAAATGGGAACCAGGGAGATAAACATAGAGATAAGTATGCCCATCAAGTTAAGTGAGCTTCTGGAAACAATCAAAGGAATAAACATGGAGAGAGCAGTGGTAATCGTCAATAATAAAGCGGCAACACCAGATACACCTATAAAAAACAAGGACGAAATAGTTATAATGCCAGTTATAGGAGGAGGATGACCTCCCCCCAATTTTCGCAATGGGCTTCAAGTTTTCATGTTGCTCTGATTAGTTTTTTAGCTATTTTCACTGCTTCTTTTGCATCAGCTCCGTATCCATCTGCTCCTATTTCCTCTGCCCATTCAGGGCTTGTAGGTGCTCCCCCTATTATAACCTTTACTTTATCCTGCAGCCCCTCTTCTCTCAATTTATCTATTATCTTTTTCTGGATGGGTAAGGTGGTTGTTAAAAGGGCTGAGAGACCTATTATATCGGGTTTAGTTTCCTTTACCTTACTTATAAATGTGTCCACTGATACATCTACACCTAAATCAATTACATCAAAGCCATTGACGGCTAAAAGTGCTGCCACAATGTTTTTCCCTATTTCATGTATGTCTCCTTCAACGGTTCCAATTAAAACTTTTCCAAGTGTCTTCTTCTCTTTTCTCTGCTTCCTTAGCTCTGGTTCAAATATTTTCAAAGCAGATTTTGAAGCCTCAGCAGCCATCATCAACTCTATGAGAAAAATCTCTCCTTTCTCATATTTCGTACCTATTTCATTTAAGGCTCTTGATACACCTTCCTCTATGGCTTTTAAGGGGTCTATTCCCTGACTAACCGCTTTCTTTGCTATTTCAGATGCTTTTTCAGAGTCAAAACTTAGAATGGCTTCTTTTAACTCGTCTAAAACTTCTCCGTTCATTTAACCGACCTCCCTTCTGCTTCTTTAACGATTTCCATAAGCTTCTCTTCAGTTTCCTTGGAGATTTCAGGTGGTTTATGGGTTGAAATTATCTTTTCAACCTCTTTATGTGCTTTCTGGTCAATGGTAACCGCTCCTTCACTCAGCCAAGCATCAAGTATACGTCTATCAAATACTTTCGGGAACCAAAGTTGACTTTTGAAGTGCATCAATGTATGTTTCTCCTTGAAAAACCCTCCTGTTAAACCAGTTTTTCTTATCAAATCAGTGGCTAAAGTCTCCTCGTTTACATCTATTCCCTTACGGATTCTTTTAGCCATACCTGCTATTTCATTGTCTATCACAAGTTGCTCGAGGCTTGCAAGGTTCTCGGAAGCTATTAAACCCATTCCATGCACAATGTTTACACCTCCAAGTACAGGTATCAAAGCAGTTAAAGTTTTTTCACTTCCAACCTGGACATCAAGTGCTTTAGCATCTGAAAGGATCCCTCCAGCCACACATGGAATGTTGTAGTAATCCATTACCTGGGCAAAAGCTGCATGTAGCAAGGCAAACTCAGGTCCTCCTAGCACAGCGCTTCCCTCTCTCATATCCATTGTTCTGGCCCAGCTTGCAGGTAAAATCCGTGACCTCTTATTTATAAGCCTACTTATAACGATTGAACTCAAAAGCTCAGTAACGTTAAGAGTAAGGGTTCCAGCAAGTGTTACAGGGGAATTTGCACCTGCCAAAGGACCAGAATTCACATAAACAGGTATATCTGCCTTTACAGCTTCAAGGAACGCTTCAAATGTCGGTTTATCATAACGAAAAGGGCTAGTTATAGATATCAAAATGGAAATTATAGGTTTCTCTTTAAGCTCTTCAAATCCCCCAACTATTTCCGATGCCATTTTAATCGCATCCAATGCTCCTTCCCTGTGATTCGCCTCATTCACAACATGCTTTCTGGTGTTCATCAATGAAATCAACCACATGTACCTATCAACGATTTCAAGTGGAACATCTGACGGAGAACCAGTTGTCATGTAAACATCCATGTTTTCCAATGCATCAGCTAAAAGGGTTAATCGAGCTAAATCCTCACTTCTTAGACTTCTATACTCCCCTTTCTCAAAATCCAATATTCTAGTGGCGAAACCCACTGTGCCAAAAAACACCTCTTTGGATTTAGGTTTTACATCGATTTTCATGCCTTCTCTGTCGTACAAGGCGACTTTGTGAGGAACCTTTTTAATCATTTCCTCAACAAGGTAAGAGGGGATCTTAGCAATCTGTTCTTTCAAGTCGACTTCAGCCCCTGCGTCACTTAGCATCTTTAGCATTTTCACAGATGGAACCTTGACACCTACAAATTCCAAAATTTCCAAGCAGGATAAATGCACATTGTAAATTTCGTTTTTGGAAAGAATATTCAAAAGCAAAACTTTCACCTGCCTCTTTCCTTACCTTTTACCTTTGTTTCTTTAATATTATTTTAATTTATATGTTTTCCAATTTATGGAGGGGGATAACCGAAAAATTTAAATTAACAGCTTCACTTTAAATTTCCTTAAAATTTGGTTAGGTGCTTTTAATGGTTAGAAGGAAAACAGTAGGGATAATAGTAGCTGCTATAGTTATAATTGCTATCATTGCAGCTGTGGCATATTTCACAGCGGCGGCGCCTAAAGAGAAAATAAAGATAGGGGTGATTACACCTCTCTCACCGCCTGGTGACTATGTTTCAGGTAAACTAATACTGGAAACAGCTCAGTTATTTGTTGAATGGAAAAATGCTCAGGGAGGAGTTGCAGGTAAAAAACTTGAGCTAGTTACAGCTGATCAAACCCTTGATTCATCTGTTGCTATTTCACACCTTTCAAGGATGGTTTCACAGGATAGAATAGTGGCATTGATCGGTCCATGGGAAAGTCTTGTAGCGGTTCCAGTGGCTGAGGCCACTAAAAGTTATCCGGTGCTGTTATTTTTCACCTATAGCTGGGCAGATGAGCTAACAGCAAACCATTACCCATATGTGTTCAGGATAGGTGTGTATAACTCCCTCATTGCAGGTCAATCACTTGAGTTCTTCAAGTGGAAGGGTTGGAAAAACATAGCTGTCCTAGTGGAGGAGTCTCCCTATGGATTCGGACAAAGGGATGCATTGAAGGAGTGGGCGAAGAAAAAATACCCTGAAGCTAAGTTTACCTTTATCCCAGCGGCCATGGGAAAAGCAGACTACACACCTGAGCTGAGTAAAATCAAGGACTTGTCACCAAAGCCAGATGTATTAGTTATACATCTTAACGTACCCCATGCCTTTGTCGCTGCTAAACAAGCAATAGAACTCGGTTTCCCTGAAATGGGGATCAAGATATACTTTGGAAACGACTGCCCCACATGGGACCCAAAGTCATTCTGGGAAACAATGGGTAAGGCCGGTGTTGGTTCAATGTACCCAACCTATTACTCACCGCACATGAAGCTAACCAAGACAGGTGAGGATTTCCTAAAGCTGTATAGAGATAAATATGGAAAGGAACCGTTTATTGCCTTGTTCTGGTACTGGGATTGCTTAAGAATTCTCTGTGATGCAATAGAAAAGACAGGGTCAACAAATCTTGATACATTGGCCAAATACATTGAAAATATAGATGTTGAGGGAACGACAGGTCGCATCAAACTTGAAAATGACCCCACCCCTGGTTCACCCCTCTGGCACCAATGGATTGGAATGACGCAATTTACATTTGAATTCACAGAGTATGGCCAAGAGCCAGCTAAAGCAAAACAAATTTATCCACCAATTGGTTGAGACCCATGATTTCCATACCACCCCTTTTTTTTGAAATGATTATTAACGGTTTAGTTCTTGGATCCATTTATGCATTGATGAGTATAGGGTTAACTCTCATTTTCAGTATAATGAAGCTTTCCAATTTTGCACATGGAGAGTTCTACATGGTAGGGGGTTACGCTCTTTATTTTTCTTGGAGTCTACTAGGCTTAAACCCATTTATTGGGTTGATTCCTTCATTCATCGCTGGGTTTGCAGCTGGTTTGGTTACAGAGTTATCTTTCATCAGAGACGCATTTACAAAGGCCATGGAAAGACCGTTTGAATATGCAATGCTTGCAACCTTGGCCATTTCAATCTTTGCTCAGAACCTGGCTAAGGAGGTGTTCGGCCCATTTGTTCATTCTGTGCCTCCATTCATACCTGGAAGAACACAGGTTCTAATGTTAACAATCAGTTTCAACAGAATAGTTATGATATCCACGGCTTTTGCCTCTCTTCTAGGGCTTTATTTATTCATAAATAGGACAAGAACTGGGAGA
>JAOZFL010000127.1 GCA_027491455.1 Thermoproteota archaeon
GGTGGTTGACCTATGCAGCCCGCCAAGTATGTTAGGGCCCCTGTTAATCCGAGAGCTCCTATGAGTTTAAGGTAAGTTCTCCTGTTTAAAATTCTATTTTCTTCCTTTGTCAAATATTTTTACCTCTCAAAATGTTTTTCAACCTTTCTGGACGAATTATTGAAAAACAAGTTATCCATTAAAAATTTTACTGGTTACATAGAAAATCAATCTCTGGTTAATTAAAATTTCCTTAAACAATTTTACCCTTTATCCATTGAAATCTAAAAATTGTTAAAAAGCTAAACATAGTTAATTTTTAAAGGCATATAAACTCTAAACATTTCAAATTATCTTCAACTTTACGTTTTTGTGTTTAAATTCATTCACGTGGTGAAACATTTTGAAGCTTAAGAGAGTTTATGCAGACAGTGTGAAATGTGTTGGATGTGAAGTGTGCGAAATAACTTGTTCTAATGTTAATTTAGGGGTTACAAACCCAAAGAAATCAAGAGTAAGGGTTTTAGGCCCAATGGGCCCTGATGGGTTCAGAGTAGTTGTTTGTAATCAATGCGGTGTTTGCGCTGAGAAATGCCCAGAGGAAGCAATAAGCCTTGTAAACGGTGCATACATAATAGATGAAGACTTGTGCACACAGTGCGGAGTTTGCATAGATGTCTGTCCAATTAACGCTATTTGGTGGGCACCTGAAATCAAAGTACCCCTTAAATGTGTTTCTTGTGGTGCATGTGTTGACAATTGCCCAACAGGGGTTTTCAAATTGATTGCCAAAGAAATAAAGGTTAAACAACCATATAAGGTGGAGGAGAGCACTTAATGTTCGGTTGGATGGGTAAAATTTTAAGGGTTAACCTAACAGATGAAGAAACAAGGGTGGAAAGGTTACCTGAGAGTCTTGCTAGGAATTACATTGGAGGTAACGGTTTCGTAGCACGTATACTCTGGGATGAACTTAAAGAAGGGATAGATGCCCTTAGCCCTGAAAACAAGTTGATATTTGCCACTGGACCACTTAACGGCACTCTCTGGCCTTCAAGTGGAAGGTTAAAGGTTGCAGCTAAGTCTCCTCTTTCAAATGGTTGGGGTGAAAGCAATGCAGGGGGACACTTAGCACCAGAAATAAAATATGCAGGTTTCGACATGGTTATCCTCGAAGGAAAAGCCGATAAACCTGTTTACATCTACATCCACGATGGAAAAGCAGAGATAAGAGACGCAAAGCATTTATGGGGGAAGGATACATGGAACACCCATGATGAACTTAAAGGAGAATTGGAAAACGAAGAAATCCATACAGCTACAATTGGCCAAGCGGGTGAGAACCTAGTTAGATTCGCAGCCATCATGGTTGACAAGTACGCTGCAGCTGCAAGGGTTGGATTAGGCGCTGTGATGGGATCAAAAAAACTAAAGGCCCTTGTAGCACATGGAACAAGAGACGTGAAGATCCATAACAAAGGTAAGTTTTACGAGTTCTCAGTTGAGGCTCATAGAAGACTCCGAAATCATCCTTTCAGTAAATCCCTCATCGACTACGGAACCCCCCTACTTGTTGAAATAATGAGTTCAATAGGCAGGTTTCCAACTAAGAACATTCAATCAGGATCCTTTGAGTACGCATCCGATATAAGCGGCGAGGTGCTCAGAAAGAAATACAGGGTTAGGGAGGAGTCCTGCTTCAGTTGCCCACTTAGATGTAAAAAATACCACATTGTTAAGGAGGGTAAGTGGATGATAGACGGTGGACTAGGCCTTGAATATGAGTCAATCCATGCACTTGGGTCAAGAGTTTATAATAGGGATATTGAGTCCATTATATTTGGAAATGTGCTTTGCAACAAATATGGAATGGACACCGACGACACAGGGGGAGTCATAGGCTTCATGATGGAGCTTTGGGAGAGAGGCATAATCACAGAAAAAGAAACAGGGGGACTTAAATTGGAATGGGGCACCCCTGATTTAATCGTGGATTTGATAAATAAGATAGCCATGAGACAGGGACTTGGAAATCTGCTTGCTGAGGGAACACATAGAGTAGCTGAGAAAATAGGTGGTGAAGCTAAAAAATATGAGATGACCGTGAAAGGAGTCGATATACCGGCTCAGGATGGTAGAGCACAGAAATCAATGGGTTTGTCCCATGTAACTGCTAACAGAGGAGCTGATCACTTAACCTCAGCTGAATTCCTTAGTGAAGTAGGTTTCCCAAAGGCTATAAAGGAGAGATTTGAACATAGGGCACAGGAAATATATGGCAGATCCATTCTGCCAGAGGGAGCCGATAGGTTAAGCCCTAAATTTAAGCCTCTAATGGTCTTTGACAGCGAACACCTAGCTGCTATAGCTGACTCACTCATAGTATGTAAATTTACAACTCATTGGCCACCTGTAATATACTTTGGAGAGATCGCTAAGGCCCTGACATATGCAACAGGCCTAAAATATACAGAGGAAGATATCAGGCTAATCGGTGAAAGGATTTTCATGCTTGAAAGATGCTTCAATTTAAGGGAAGGATTCTCCTCAAGAGATGATAGACTCCCTGAGAGATTTTTAAGGGAACCAGCCCCTACAGGTGCATCCAAAGGACAAGTTGTGGAATTAAATGAGATGCTCATGGAATATTACAGGCTGAGGGGACTTAACGAAAAGGGGTATCCAAGCCTTAAAAAGCTAAGGGAGTTAGACCTTGAAGACTTAGCTAAGCAATTAGAAATAGAGTGACTAAATGTTAAATGCAAAGACAAATTAAAAAGGGTCTCAACCACTAGGGTTTCATTTCAAAGTGGTTAACTGCCCCCTCTCTAAAAGACTCTATAACAATTAGGTAAGTATCTTATGAATAAGTTGAAGTTTATTTAACTGCTTTGAAAGGAGGATCAAACGGGGAGGTAGTGGCTATTCCCGCCCTATCAGCTTTCCTTACCCATTAAACTTAGATATCTCTAAGGCTAATTTGAGAGGTCAATGTCAACTACTCCTCTAACATACTTTGGAGGCAGGTTTTCACAAAGTAAATATTTTCTGCGGCCTTCCAGAATAATACGCCATCTATTATGGCCTTTTTAACGTCAACAACTATGATTTTTGGGTTCCCTTTCTTCCTCCTAGCGTTGGAAACAGCTTCATTGATGGTAGACGTCAAGTGAACATAACCCCTTTTCATAGGTTTTAATCCTTCCCTAAGTATTCCTTTGATTAGTGCATGGCTTGTGCCGTGGTAAAGTATATCAGGGACTTCTTCAGTCTCTCTTAAAGGGTTCAATGTGGGGAAGGAGAGTAGCCATATTTGGCTCTTATTCTACCCTCAACTATTTCAAATCTCCCCTTTTCATCGAGCTCAACGAGTTTCCTGATGTCCTCTAATTTCACCCGGTCAAGTCCCTTAGCCCTTTCCCATATATATTTAAATCTAGGATTTCTGGTTTGTGCCTTAAAACTAAGGATGAAAATTTACTAAGTTTAATTCGCTCTGATTTCCTCATTCATTTATTCACCGTATAAAAGTTACAGGCAGAGATACACCCTTTAACTTATTGCTTCATGTATAAGTGACAAGAAACCTGATGGCTTCCATCAACTCCCAATAAAAACGATTCCCCTACCTGCTTCATCTAGGTCTTCCTGGTGAGTATGTCTTCGAATATCAGTGAGGGAGTAAGCGTAAACCTGAGCAATTCAGGTGGAAAGTAATGGGATTCATGGTGTAACTTTAGGTATCTTAGTTATTTTGAGGTGACATAGATTTATTCTCTTCTACAGTGCTCACAAATCCCTGATTCCAATGGACAGCCATAGCTACATATTTGGCTCCAGCTGCATGTTCTGCATTCCTTAGGCATCCATCCCCATTCTCTTGCATATTTGTAGATGGGGTGTTTTGCAATTTTGCTCCATTTATCCCTTAAGATGTTACCGAGTGATTTGAACCATGACTGGCATGGCAGAACTGTTCCATCCGGTTCAATTAACATGTTTATCTTAACAGCTGAGCAGAACTTAACACCTAAACCCATTTCAACAGGGTTTAATTCGCAGTACTTGGTTGGAAGGTACCAGATAAAGTTCATTTCTCTTTCCTCAGCTTCTCTTTTAGCCTTTTCCAACGCCGTTCTCAATTCCTTGGGTGAGAGGGCAAAGTGTTTTTCTGCATCTTTAGCTCTGCCTGAATAAATCAATGCGTTCATCCCGAAGTTTCTGATGCCTAAACCATCCAGGAAATCTATTATTTCTTCTACATGGTCCACGGTGAACCTTGAAAGAGTTGTATTGGTTGAGACAAAGAAGTTTTGTTTCAGGGCGTTCCTAATACCTTCAACTGTTTCACTCCAGCTTCCATTAACTCCTGTTATTTTATCATGTATCCTTGGGTCATGGGATTCTATGGTTATTTGGGCATAGTCAAGTCCCTTAGCTACTAGGTCAGCTACATAGTTTTCATCCTTAAATTTCCTTCCATTCGTTATTAAACCTGTGACTGCACCTATTCTCTGAGTGTACTCTATTAAGAGAGGTAAATCTTCCCTTAAGGTTGGTTCTCCACCTGTGAAAACAATTTGAGGCGTCCCAAGGGAGTAAATTTTCTTTATAACTCTTTTCCATTGCTTAGTGGAGAGCTCCTTGGTTTTGTGAGGCCCACCGGCGTAGCAGTGTATACAGTTGTTGTTACACCTATATGTTAGAGCTAAGTCCATTCTAAGTGGATGACTAATAGTTTTGGTTAAAGGCTCAATTGTTTCAACACCGTAAAAAGTTATGGGGGATATCCTATCTGTTTTTGAAACGACGTTGAGCATTAAAAGGAGTTTCTCATGGTTTTCCTTTATCCTTTGAGGATCTACTTTGTATTTCCTTTTAAGGGCTTTAACTGCTTCATCCAGTTCTTTCCCCTTTAAAACTTGCTTTATATGTTCTTTCCCTGTTTCATTTGTGTAGACGATTTTATTGGCATTTATGACAAGTATACCTGTCTCTCCTTCATCTATCAGGTGCATCTTAATGATTTTCCCTTCATTGGTCCTGAAAACCCCATCAAAAACTTTTCTCCTCACCTAGACACCTACATAAAAGTCTAATATTAATTTCTCAGCTTCCTATTTAAAAGTCCATGGAAGCTGTAAACTAGGTAAGGTGGACATATTTGAGTTATCAAAACCACTTTGATCTTCTCTTTGAAGCTCAGATCCAGCTACTTCACAATAGTTGCTTGGACAAGAACCTTCATATCTGAAAGGTCCTTTGAAATGAACTACTCCACGAATATTTCTTTTCCTAATCCCTATCAGCGACTAAAAACAAAGTTGAAAACTTTTCTCGATCCAGGAAATGATAAAAACCACTGTAGATCAGAGAAGTTCTTTTCAACCCATCCGAGATCAACTAACCTATGAGAGGTAAACGTTTATCCCTCCCTTAAAGGTGAAGCACAGAAAACAGGGAAACCACTTAATTCACATCAAACATAAAGGCTTTTTAACATATTCATTTTTGAAGAGGCAGCTGCATGTAACAACCAGGGAATTTCACCTATTAAAACATGTTTCCAAGACCGTAAACATATATGTCTCCTTCAAAAGTTTTTAATAGCTGGATTCAAATGGAAAACATAGAGCTGTCTCCATAAACCTCCAATTTAATACTCTTAGATCTGAATCAATAAATTGTTTTGAAGGTGTGGGGGTGTTTAAATGTTTAAGGTTGAATGGGCAAGGAAACTTTACGGTGAGAGGCTTAGGTCTCTAAAAGAACTTTTCATGGTTGAGAAACCCGTTATAGGAATGATTCACTTAATCCCCTTGCCAGGAGCTCCTGGGCATCAAGGCTACGGAATGGATGAAATAGTTGAGCATGCCTTAAAGGACGGTGAAGCCCTTGTTGAGGGGGGAGTAGATGGTTTAATCGTGGAAAACATGTGGGATCTACCTTACTATGTCGGCAAAGATGTTCCACCGGAGGAAATAGCATGTCAAGCAGTAGCAGCTAGAGAGGTAGTGAAGGAGTTCAATGTCCCAGTTGGGATAAACATTGTTCACAACGGTGGACGTGCAACTCTAGCTGTTGCAGTTGCCTCGGGTGCCTCATTTATAAGGGTTTGCCTCTTAACAGGTGCACTTGTCTGGGATACAGGAGAGATTGACCATGGTGTGGCAGCTGGGCTCCTCAGGCTGAAGAAAAACCTTATGTGTAAACACATTAGAATATTCGCTGACATCAACAAAAAACATGCTGTGATGTTTCCTGGTATAGATCTACAGACACATGCCATTTGGACTGATTTCTACTTAGCAGACGCCCTTATAGTTACAGGTAAAATGACAGGGTTACCTCCAAATATTCAAGATTTAGTTGCTGTGAAGGAGACTGTCCAAGAGAGACCCTTACTTGTAGGAAGCGGTGTTAACACGGAAAATGTCAGGAGTTTTCTGAAGGTGGCTGACGGAGTCATTGTTGGGACAAGTTTGAAGGATGGAGGAGTGGCCCAGAACCCAGTTGATAAAAGAAGGGTTAAGAAACTTATGTCCATTGTGAGGGAGGAAAGGAGAAAAATTACATCTTCAAGAACAGGGTAAGAGGTAATGAAGCTTGACCTACTAGTTTTAGGGGATATCTTCATAGATATACTCGTCAAACTTCCCATGAAATATGAAAAAATGAGTTTGTTCACGGAGATTGATGTTAGACATGGTGGAAGGGGAAACGTAGCGGTTTGGGCTTCAAGGACAGGGTTAAAGACAGGGTTTATCGGTAAATGCGGGGCAGATTGCTTCGGAGAAGAATACGAGAAAGAGCTGGAAAAGGAAAAAGTTATAACCCGTATTTACAGGGGGTCTAGACCCACAGGTTTGTGTGTGTCCCTCGTACATGAAAACGGAGAAAAGACGTTGCTGGCTGACAGGGGGGCCAACGATGAAATAACCAAGAAAGAAATAGTTGAAGCCTCAGATCTATTTGCAGCGGCAAAGTTTGTGTATTTCTCAGCCTACTCCTTCCACAACATTGAAATGGAGAAAACTTTCATTGAAGGGATGAAAATAGCTAAGAAAAAAGGGGAAAAGATCTGCTTTGATGGCGCCTCAGCAGCTGTTCTGAGGAAGAGGAGAAAAGCATTTATTGACATCATAAAGTCATATGTAGATGTTTTAATCCTTAACGAAGAAGAAGGAAAAGCACTGACGAACATAAAGCAACCATTTAAGATATGTAAAGAACTTCAAAACATGGTTGAAGAAGCAGTTGTCACCCTTGGAGAGAAAGGCTGCATAACCGGTAGCGGAGGAAAAACATTTTATGTTGAAGCTGAAAGGATCCGGGAGGTCATTGACACAACAGGTGCAGGAGACGCTTTCACAGCAACGTATATTTCAAAAAGAGTGGAAGGAAAAGACATGATTGACTCAGCGAAAGAAGCATGTAGAACCGCGGCAATAGTGGTTCAGAGAATGGGGGCGAGATGAAAAAGATTTTTGATTTCTTGAAGGATGAACCTTTAAAACTTCTAGTTAAAGGATACATCTAAGATACCCTGATATATGACGAATAAAAACAGTTTAATACCTAACCTACTTCACCTAATGTGTTTACTGGTCGTTTGTTTTAATAACATCAGAGACTAGCTCTAATAGCGAAGATTTTCATCCCGAAAGACTTTTATTTCCCAGACAAGTTACATCATCTCATGTAAAGCTTAGTCCACTGAGACTAACCCTTCAAAGCAGCCGCTAACAAACAAAAACAAATAATTTAAAATTAAATCTGCTGTATAGGAAAAATGTAGCAAAAGGAGGAAAGGGCAGGAGAAATGAATAAAATAGAAACCATTACCCTCTTACCCATCATAACAATTCTAATATTTATCCTAGTCACAGCACAAGTTAACGCCCAAACACTCACATGGGAGATACAGGAGGAATACTATGAAATAACCATCAACAAAGATGGAACCATTAATCTAAACCTTCACTTAAAAACCCTTGTAACTCAGGGACAAATAAAAAGGTACATTAACGTCGGTTTACCGAGCCCCAGCATCGAGGAAATAAATGTGAAAACAGACCACGGAGTAAAAAAATATGAGGTCTCAAAATCAGGGGAATGGAGCGGAGTAACTATCTACATAGAAAAACCAGTTAAACAAAGAGAAATCCTCACAGCGGAAATCAGTGCAAAAATAGATCACATGATATACTCGGACGAATTAAACCCTGGAAACGTAGGGATGCTGTTCACAGCTGCGTGGTGGGAAAGCCCACCTGCAAAAATCAGAGACTTGAGAATAAAAGTGATCTTACCAGAAGGTGTCGACATAAGCGAAGTAAAAACAACCGAGGAACTCTGGATGAACTATGGAACAGAGAATGGGAGAACATGGATTTACTGGGAGAAGAAAGACCTTGGGGAGAAAGAAAGATACACAGTTGGAGTCTCCTTCCCCGAGCAATACATGGAAAAATATGTCAAACCAGAAGAGAAAACCATATCAGATACAATAGGTATGCTCATAGGAGCCTTCTTAGTTTTCAGTGTTCCACTCATCATTTTTGTGTTAATAGCATTTGTTCTCCTTAGTGTGAAAGGGATAACTAAGAAACGTTACATAAACCCAAAATACCAAATTGAATGCATGGGCACAAGGAAAGACCTAGATCCCGTAGAAGCAGCTGTACTCCTGAGAACACATCCAGGGAAAATTTTAACCATGATTCTACTCTCACTGGCATTAAAGGCAGCTATAAAAGTAAAAAGATACAAACCCCTCCAACTAGAGAAAACTAAACCATTCAGAAAACTAAAGCTATACGAGGAAAGATTCCTAGACTGTGTACAGCGAAACGGTGAACTAGATGAGGAATGCCTAATTCAGCTCTTAGGATACATAAGGAGAAGAGTTGACCGCAAAATCCAGTACTTCTGCCGAAAAGACACAGAAGAATACTACAAAAAACTGGTGGAGGAAAAGTGGAAACGGATACAGAAAACAGTGCTGGCGCAACAGGCATTCCAGCAATTTAACAAGGATCTACTCTGGCTCATCATAGATGAGAAATACAAAGAAAAAACAAGGGAGACACTGGAGACCAAGGAAGAAACAGAGGTACCGGAAACATATATATACTATTTCCCAATACCTAGACCCTTGCCGCCACCAGGAGAAGCAAAGATACCGAGGCCACCGCTAAAACCAACAGAAACAAAGCCGCCAACCCAGAAACCAACATTAACCACACCAATCGAGGAAATCGCAAATAAAATAGCGACAAATATAGAAACAACTGCAAACAACATTGTAACAAATATAGAAAAAGCGGCAAACCAACTAATCACACCTCACAGACAAACACAAAAAACAAGCTCCATTTCAAGGAGAAGCTGCGTATGTGCATGTGTAAGCTGTGCATGTGCATGTGCATGCGTCTCTTGTGCCTGTGCATGTGCAGGTGGAGGTGCTGGTTGATTCCTTTGTAATAAACTAGGAGAGACCCCTAAGCTTAGCAATTTAAACTTGTTCATGCTAATAGCTGCTGGCTCCTATTTCCTTGTTTTTAGGATCCATCTCTTCATATCTCTTTCTGTGTATTTTTCCATTGCTTTTTTCAGTGTCTTTTCCAAATCGATGTTGAAGCAATTCACAATGCATATTAAAACTGAATAATGCACCTCTAATCCCCAGTTCTAAATCAGCTTTACCCTCAGTTTCCCTTTTTCTTTTATGTTTCTTGACAGCGCTAAGTTCCCTTACAAGTTCACCTATCTCCTCTACCAAGCTTGCAAGCATTGAGAGAGGGGGCTAGTAACCCTCTTCAAACTGTTTAATCCAGTCATCCACAACTTTTCTGTGTCTCACTAAACGACATTTTAGGCTTTATTGATCACATCCTTCACTACTCAAGAACCCCGGACTTATTTTTAGAATTTAATTATTTACACAGTAAACACAAATACTTATTTATCTTGAAGGGGTTATCAAAGCTGCTATCCTGATCTGATATTAACAGCAACTGTTTCAATTTTTCAGGGGACACTGACCGTTAAGCTTGCTTCTTGAAAAGCTTTAATATAATGTAAAGGAAATTATAAAAAGTATCACAATGAATTGCACCATTTCCATCTCAGTAATGAATTGAATGAGCTATGTCTCCTTATTTTTCGTTTCTCGGTGAAGAGAAAAGGTCTTTGCAAATTTAAAAGAAAAATTTAAACGAAAAGCAATTTACCAGAAATAATTTATAGAGTTGCTGTTAAGCTGCTTAACTATATGACTAAATACAAAACAGAGCATTTTGTTTTATTGTTTAAACAGGTGTATTTTGAACATGGAAATTCATGAGTTGCCTCTGATGCGGAAGGAAGAAACAAAGGTGCTGAAGCTCTTCGGTTTAGCTGTTAAGTTGTTCAGGAAAGACCCAAGGATAGTGTTACCCTACATGGTTTCAACTGGTTTCTCCTCTATTAACAGCATGATCATAACTTTAACCCTTGTTTTGGCGTTAAACAAGCTGGTTTCAGGTGCTTCTCTAAAGCCGCTTTTACAATTATCCCTTGGGTCCCCCTTAAAACTTGTAGGTGAAATTTTAAAGATTGTTTTCAGCTATCCCGAGACATGGATAGCTTTGCTCCTCTATTTAGTTACTTCAATTGTAGGGAATGGTTTATCGATGACACTTGGCTTCTCAATGGCTGGTGAAGCTGTTAAAACAGGTAAAACTAATCTTGCTACAAGTTTAAAAAGGGCAAGGGAAAGATTGAAAGAGGGGATTTTGGCCTCTCTTCTCTATCAGTTTCCTTTAATCATTTTTTTGATAGGTGTAGCTGTTAATCTGCCTATTCTGCTGGATTCTTTCTCGAAGTTCACCTTTGAATCCTTTCTGTTTGCCTCTATCACCTTCATACTCTTCGCGGCCTTCATGTTCATTGTTTATTTTGCAATGTCATTCCTCTTCATTTACCTTTACCCAGTGGTTGCACTTGAAAATCAAGGGGTCATAAATTCCTTAAAGAGAAGCGTTTCAATTGCCCTACAAAACTTCGATGTAACTCTTAAGTATTCCTTGCTTGTTCTCCTAATAGATGTAGCCTTGCTTGTAGCTCAGTTCTTTACTGGTTTCCTGATTTTCGGAGGTTTGATTTCAGCTTTCTCAACGTTCATAGTTAACCCTTTGTATATGTTAACAAAAACATTTATTTACAATAAAATAAATGGCTTGGAAACAATTGAATTCTTTGAGCAAGAAAAGAACTGGTTTCAATGGATAGCGGGTGGCTTTAAAAATGGATTAAGGAAATTTAAGGAATACACATGGAAAAACAGTTTTCTCCTCCCTCTCTTTTTCCTTGCACTTGTCCTTTCATATCTGCCAGGTTACCAACTTGGAGAGATGAGTTTCCATGTAATTAAGAATCTCACAGTTCCCCCTGAGAAAATGGTATTTAAGCCTCAGCAGCTTCTTTTCCTGGGAAATGCTAGATTAATCTCTATTATATGGTTTCAAAACCTCCAAGTAGGGATTGGCTTAGTTTTCTCCAGTTTCCTCCCGTTTATTCCACAGTTCCTGATTGTGATGTTAAATGGGTACATAATCGGATTGATTCTAGGCTTCGCTGAGGCTTTAACTGGGAAGCAGCTACTTATAAGCATGGCTCCCCATGGAGTAATTGAAATACCTGTTTTCCTTGTAATGGCAAGCTGCGGCTTTTTACTGAGCAAAGAAGTGGTTAGAGTCATGTTAAAGAGAAGCAGCTTCGATGAACTAGCTTATTTAATGGATGATTTCTTAAAGGCGGTCATAGGTGCATTGATCCTTTATGGTGTAGCTGCTTTTATTGAGGTGATAATTACTCCATTTGCCATTTCAACTGTTTTAACCTATAAATGAAATTTCAAGGTTTTCCTTTTCCCAGGCTTCAGTTTTCAGGTTCTCTATCCATAGGGATTTCTCAATGTCCTCTTTACAGCCTTCCATTAACTTGAAGTACTTATGGGGTACTTTAACCAAAACTTCTCCTTTCTTCTCCTTCAATGGAACCCCACTTTCAGACTTATGTTTCCTCACAGCCCTTGTCAATTCCATGATCATGTACCATGCTTCTTCCAATGTTTCATCCTTTAATTCAGGGTTAGGCTTAGGCCATTTTTCTTCGTGGACACTTCTATCTTCATTTAAGGTGTAGCTGTAGATTTCCTCGGAGAAATGAGGAGTTATAGGTGCAAAAAGCTTAATAATAGTTAAAATGGTTTCTTGTAGAGTGTAAATAGCTGAGAGTTTCCTGTTTCCTCTGTTTTCAGAGTATATTCTTGGCTTAACTAGTTCTAGATACTCATCACAGAATTCCTCCCACACAAATTTCCTTGCCCTTTTCAGGAAGACGTCGAATCTGTATTTCTCGTAGTTGTCCGTTGACATTTCAACCATTGTTTGAAGCCTAGACAGAAAACACCTATCTAAATCGGTTAGTTTCAGTTTACTCTTATCTTCAGGCTTCAACTCCTTTAGATGAGGATAGATGAACCTGAAAGCATTCCAGAGTTTCTGCATGAAACGACTTGAGTATTCAACGTCCTTCCACTGAAATGAGAAATCTGATCCTATAGCGTAAACAAGCAATGCCTGACGAAGTGAATCAGCTCCATACCTCCCTATAACTTCCTCAGGCATTATAACGTTTCCTAAACTACTTGACATAGCTTTGCCATCAGGGCCAAAGATCATGCCATTAACAACAAGTTCCCTGAAAGGAGGTTTCCCAGTTAAAATAGTTGACCTTAAAATCGTGTAGAAACCCCATGTCCTAATTATCTCAGAGCCTTGCTGCCTAACATTTGAAGGATATGTTTTCCTGAAAAGCGATTCGTTATCAGGCCATCCGCTTATCACAAGGGGGGTAATTGAACTGTCAACCCAGCAGTCATTTACGTCTTTGACCCCTTCAATTTTATTTGAGCCGCATTTAGGACACTTCTGGATGGGTGGAGGCTGGGAAGCTGGGTAAACAGGTAAATCTTCTTTTTTTGGGGCAATTATAGCACCGCATTCCTCGCAGACCCAGAAGGGGATTGGGGTTCCGAAAACCCTTTGCCTTGAAATCACCCAGTCCCACTCTAAGCTGTCAACCCATGCATAAAGCTTATTTATCGATTCAGGGGGCATCCACTTCATCTTGGATGCCTTAGCCTTAACCATGTCTCTGAAGGGCTTGGTTTTAATGAGCCACTGCCAAGTTACGAGGAACTCAACTGGTTTCCGACATGTGGATCTCTCACTATGAACAAGGACTTTATGTGATATACTCCTTTTCTCCTCCAAGTAGCCCTGTGCCTTTAAGTCTTCTATAATTTTATCCCTTGCATCCTCTATTTCGAGGCCATTATACTTACCGCTGTTAACAAGTCTTCCCCTTTCATCCAATGATTTTACCACGGGTAAACTATGTCTCTGAACCCATTTAATGTCCTGTTCATCTCCAAAGGTGCAAATCATGACTACACCTGTGCCAAACTCCATGTCTACTTCTTCATCGACTAAAATGGGAACCTCTCTGTTGAAAAGGGGTATACAGGCTTTCTTGCCGATGAACTTCTTGTATCTATCGTCTTCGGGGTTGACTGCGAGAGCTACACATGCGTGAAGCAGCTCAGGCCTAGTTGTAGCGACAACTAAGAATTCATCTTCCACCTTAAACTTGATAAAGGTTAAGTATCCTCCTCTCTCAACGTATCCTATTTCTGCTTGTGCAAGAGCCGTCTGACATTTTGGACACCAGTGCACAGGGAATTTGTCCCTGTAGATAAGTCCCTTTTCAAACATTTCAATGAGGGAAAGTTGGATCTTCCTGTGGTAATCAGGGTCCATGGTTTTGTATTCGAAGTCCCAGTCAGCTGAGTAACCAAGCCTCAGCATCGCCTTTTTCATTTTGCCAATGGCTTTTAAAGTCCATTCCTTACATTTCTCAATGAATTCTTCCCTACTCCCTGTTTCATATCTTTTTTCAACTGCTAATTCAGTTGGTAGGCCTTGAGTATCCCATCCTTGTGGGAGTAGAACATTGTAGCCTTTCATTCTTTTGTACCTAGCTATGGCGTCACTTATAATACATGCGTAGGCTCTTCCAATGTGCAGTTCACCACTTGTAAATGGTGGAGGAGTGTCGATAACGAAGACTCTTCTTTTACCTTCTTTAAATGAAAATTTATAGAAGCTTTTATTTTTCCACTTTTCCTGCCATTTTTCCTCTGTTTTAACCGCGTTGTATCTTTTAGGGAGCATTAATCCATGTATGTCTAATCCCCTCTCCCTTTGATTAACAGAACACAATTAGACGAAACCCTATAAAAAATTAACCCATACATAAATTTGTTTTAAATGAGTTGAAACGCTTCTTTAACCTTTCCCTCAAAGTTTCCTTTACTCTATTCAACTGCTTTTCAGTTCTCTGGTGCCCTTTACAAATTAACCCTTTGAGGGAACACTGCTTCAACCTAACCAATGCCTTTCAAGGTCCAATGTATCCTTTAACCGTTTGACATATAACTGTTTTAAGCCCTGCTTCCTCAAGTATCTTCTTCACCCCTTTCATTTCTTTAAAATCAGGTCTCTTAATGTCTCTTCTCCTGAAGGCAGGGAAATAGTCTAGTACGCAGACCTGTATTTCCCTGTCTATCTTGGAAATCTTTTCACCGAACAGCCTGACCTCTTCAAGGGGGATTAAGGCTTTGTTGTATGGTAAACCAACTCCTAGAAAAACTCGGTCTCTGTAGTTGTCTACTATGTGTTTAATTGCTGCCCACTGAGTTTTAATGTATTCTTTTACGAGGCCTCTGTTCTTTAAGCCTGTTATTTTCATGAATGTTTCAACTGTAACCCCTTTTGGTTCAACCCCTATATCTGTGACACCTACATTTATTAGTTCATCGATGTAATTAAGTGTCAGGAGTGTCCCGTTGCTGTCAAGGTGAAACCTTGCTTTCTCATCTCTATTAAAACCTTTAAGATACTTGAAGAAATCTATAAGCCAGTTCCTGTTTAAGGTTGGCTCCCCACCTGAAATAGCCATTCTGTTGACTCTGTATTTCCTTCTAGCCAAAGAAACTTTTTTCGCTGCTTTAAACGGTGTAATGGGCTGTGAAACATTGTCATATGTTACGTGGAAGTTTTGACATTGAGGACACCTTAGATTGCAACCAGCTGTCCAAACAGCTACCTCCACATAGCCCCATTTACTTTTAATCCACCAAGGAGTTGCCTTTCCACCTACAGGGTGTCCCTCAGGTCCATGGATTATTCTTAACGGAGGAATATCAGTAACATTTGTTTCTATGGTCATACCCTTTTTCACAGGGGTTATACATGACCTTTCAGGTTTACCGTCAATTAGGACCATGCAGTTCCAGCAGCCCCCTGTCATGCATAGAGACTCTTCCTCTAACCATGGAACATTGTAATCAAGGGATTCAAGGGCTTCCTTAACAGTTATTGCTTCAGGGACAACCTCTAATCTTCCATTAACCTTTACTTTTACTGTTTCCACCAATTTTCTTCCATCAACAACTAATTTTCTGGCCTCATTGGGGCAAGCCCAGAAGCAGGACAAGCAACCGATACATTTCCCAGGACTCTTACAGACATTAACAGTGCTGCAGAATCCACAGTTCAGACACTTCTCCCCGTCCACAAAGCAACGGATAAACCAGTTACGATGAAACATCTGTAAACCTTTCCCTCAACAATTTTTCTACTCTACACATTTCTCCTAACTTACATAAAAAGGGATCAGACACTTTTCCTTTTAACTCCTCTGAAACAAGGGTTTTTCAGCTTTAAACCCTTAAACACATGGAAACTGTTTCTACTCACCTAACCCTCCTAAAAAGCTTTAAATAAGTTTTGAAGGCTTTTTTATTTTAATGACTTCTTTGTTAACTAGGTCTGGAGGGGTTTTACCCTTAAAGAAGAATTCAAGGTTTTCAGCTACTTTTTCCGCCATTTTAGTTCTTGTTTCAAGGCTGCTACTAGCAATGTGAGGAGAGGCCACGACGTTGATAAGGTTTAAAAGGGGGTTATCATTAGGTGTCGGTTCATGTTCCCAGACGTCAAGGGCTGCACCTGCTATATCCCCGTTTTTAAGTGCCTTGTAAAGAGCTTTTTCATCTACAACGCTTCCTCTCGAAGTATTTATTAGGAAGGCTGTTTCCTTCATTAAGCCAAGTTCTCTTTCACCTATTAAATGATGTGTTTCATTTGTTAATGGGACATGGAGAGTTATGAAATCAGATTCCATGAGCAGATCATCTAGGTCTTTGTAAACGACCCCTAATTCTTTTTCCAGTTCAGGTTTCCTTCGCTTGCTGAAGTAAAGAATCTTCATGTTAAAGCCCTTCGCTCTTCTCGCAACAGCTGACCCTATTCTACCCAGACCCACTATCCCCAGTGTCGACCCATGAATATCTCTACCCATCAACATTGTCGGGTGCCAACCAATTTTCCATTTCCCCTCCCTTATGTACCTGTCCGCTTCAACAACTCTTCTAGCAATGGACATGATCAATGCAAATGTGAAATCAGCTGTTGTCTCAGTTAAAACGTTAGGGGTATTGGTTACATAGATTCCTCTATCAGTTGCTACCCTTAAATCTATGTTGTCAACTCCAACAGCGTACTGAGCAATAATTTTAAGGGTTGAAGTTGTATGTAACAACTCTCCATCTAATTTATCCGTTAACAGAGAGATCAATCCATCAGCTTCCCTAATCTTTTCAATCAAAACTTTTCTCGGAGGAGGACACATTTCTTTCCACATTTCAACCTCAAATATTTTCCTAAGATGCTCCATCGGCTTTTCAGGCAGTTTCCTTGTCAAGTAAACACGAGGCCTAGTCAAGTTTGACACCTCTCATAACTAGAAACTCAGAAGAGACACATGTCTCTAAGAACTTTTATTTTTAAGTGGATGACACAGGAAAGTTTCCACTGGTGTAAGACATGAAAATAGGAGTAGTTGCCCCTACATTTCCACCCATTGAGAACGTTATCAGGGTTGTGAGAAGAGTTGAGGAAAAGGGATATGACTCTGTTTGGTGGCCTGATCATCTAATGGGGTGGTATCCCCAGTCAATATGGGAAACATCAGTGACAGGGTTAGCTGCCTTCCAGGAAAGCCCACACATATTCTTAGAGCCAACTACAACCATTTCATTTGCTTCTTCCTTCACACAGCGGATCCACCTTGGCATAGCAGTTACAGATGTGATTAGAAGGAACCCTGCAACACTTGCCCAAACAGCTGTTACACTTACCCATATTTCAAGGGGGAGATTTATCCTTGGACTCGGAGCCGGTGAAGCTGAAAACGTGGTTCCATATGGATTAACGTATGAGAAAATCGTTAGTAGACTTGAAGAGGCATTGAAGATTATCAGGTTGCTTTGGGAACCAAGGGAGAAAAAGAAAATTAATTTTAAGGGCAGGTTCTGGATGCTTAAAGACGCTGTTTTCGACTTAAAACCATACAGAAACACTTATCCACCTATCTGGATAGGTGGACAGGGTGAAAAAATGCTTAAATTAACCGGTGAATCTGGGGACGGATGGATACCTGTCGATTTAACCGTTGAGGAGTATAGAGAAAAATTGAAAATTATCCTTGAATCAGCGAGGAAAGCTGGTAGGAGAAAATCCGATGTTGAGAAAAGCCTTTTTGCAAGTGTTGTAATAGATGAAAGTAGGAAGGAGTGTTCAAGGATAATGAATTCCCCTCTGATAAAGGCGAGGGCTTTAATCTATCCTTCAAGAGTCTATGAGAAACACGGATATGAACATCCACTCGGTAAAAATTTCTATGGGTTAACGGATTATATACCCTCAAAGCTAACGAGGAAGGAAGCTTTAAAGGCAATTGAAGCCGTACCAAAGGAAATCATAGAGGAAAGATACCTGCACGGTTCCCCAAACGACGTAGTGGAGAAACTTTGTGAATACGAAAAAATAGGTGTTCAACATGTGGTTCTATGGAATGAAACCTACTTTGGAGATTACGGAAAGGTTAAAAGCTCCTATCACTGCATAGACAAAGTGCTAAACTATTTTAAGTAAATCCAGGGAACCTGGAGGGGAACAATGAACCTGATCTTTCACTCCTTATAATCTTCTCTTGGCGGTGAAAAGCAATCCACTACAACTACTTCCTCTACGGCCTCAGCTGAATGTGAAGCATTGGGTGGAACCAAGTAGGAATCCCCCTCCCCCAACATGAATTCTTTTCCCTCAACCTTTAATTTTAATTTTCCCTTGACCACAACCCCTATTTGCTCGTGGAAATGACTGTGCTTCGGGATCAATGCCCCCTCCTCCATCTTAAATCTTACAAGCATAGCCCTTACCCCCCAAACCAATGTTTCACGATGAACCCCTTTTAGTGGTTCCAGGCTTCTCCTTTCACTTCCTTTAATCATCAATTTCAACGCCACCGGGAAGAGTTATAATCAGTTTTACATCCAAACCTATAAAATGATTTCCTTTTATAAGTATTTTGACCATAAGTTAACCCTTTAATAAAGAGTCACAGTGGAATAGGTGTCTAAATGCCCTGTGAAGAAAATGAGAACCTGAAGTTTTTACTACTCGGCCTCGCTGAAAAAAGTAACTACATAGTGAAGGAGGCAGAGGACCTTTCCAAGAATATAGACAGCTTAAACCTTTCAGAGATCAGCACACCACTAGTTAAACCCCTTTTCTCCAGAATGATAAAATCAAGGGTAGGTGTAAGCCTTCAAGAACTCGCAACACTGTTAAACCATGCAAAGAACCTCTTTTCCAATATAAGAAACCAATCCATCATACTAGTTGAATCTGGAACCCAAGAAATCAAGGATTTCAAAGAGAAATTAGAACAAATGGATTCAATGAACCAAGAACTTGAAAAACTAAGAGGATGCCTAGTTAAACTAGCCAATTACCTTGAGGAGATCCCTGAAAGACTAAGTTTGCTACCCGATAAACTAGTAAGCAAGTCAACTAAAATTGAAATAATAGATGAAATCCCAGGTCAATCTAAAAAGCTTAGAAACATGGTGAAATGGTTAAACGAGGCAAATGAGTACATGATCCTCTTAAGAAATATTAAATAGGAACCATTGGCCAACCACTAACTCCTTTAATAGGAACATTTCATGACAGATCGACTTAATAAAATTCCTTCTTCCAGAAGTTGTCCGGGTTAATTTCCTGTTTTCCATAACCGAGTAAATCATCAAGGAAAATCCATAATGGGTTAAGTAGGGGAGTCTTCCTAATTAAGAGTTTAACCGCTCTGTGAATCAGTTCTTCACCTTTAGTCCAAGGACAAACCCTGATACACACAGAACACTGACCTCCATTTTTCCCCCAGAAACCAAGGCATTTATCTGGGTTTATGTACCATTTAAAGACACCTGGATTGTTTGACCCTGGCACAGGACCCTCCCATGTTGGTTCACCATGAGGAATAGCCTGTGATGGACAGTGCCCAGCACACTTCTTACACTTCTCACAGAACTCCCTAACCCCTATTTCCCTCGGTTCATCTGTTTTTAGGGGTAAATCTGTGAAAACCTTTGATATTCTCACCGCCGGTCCATATTTAGCTGTTATTAGTAAACCATGCCTCCCAAGTTCACCTAAACCAGCTTCAATGGCTAAGGGGATGCTTAAAGCAGCTTCGTTGACAGCTGACATAGAGGAGTATCCAAGTCTGTTTATGAAGTCAGCTAAGTTCGCAGCTACAAATGAAGAAACACTGTACCCTAAACTTGTAGAGACATCGAGGACAGAGGGTGTGAACCTAAGCAATCTTTGATCCATGGCAACTGCTAAAACTATGACGTACCTCAGTTTTTCAGGGATTACCCTTTGATACCTGTCATCCCATTCACCTGCAAAAGCTGGGTGATCGGGATCATAAATCCATTTCCTGTCCAACTTACATATCCCCACTAAGTTGGCTCCGTAAAGCTTAGCTGCTCTTTTAACAATTTCAGCTGCTTCCTCCAAACTGAAAACTGGTTTTTCAACTCCACTTGGCAGATTAGGACCCCTAACTTTCCCGTGGACATGTTTCCTAAGGGTTAAATCAACATGTTTTGCTGCCCTTTCAAGAGCATAATCTTTCAATGTGTATCTAGGCCTCCCCCTCCTAATGTTTTCAACCACTCTTTCCTCAAGATTCTCGAAGACTCTAAAACTGTTTTTGAGAGAGCTATCCCAGTAACATCTAGAAAACATTTGATAGGTGTCCCTCATCTGTTTATAAACAGCTTCATTCACCCTGTACAAATCACTTAACTTTTTTCCCTTCATCCTCCACACCTAAACACCTTATTGAATTGAAAACAATTATTCATTCCCCCTTTGAATCCCTTATACCCCTTGTCTAAACCTGACCTTTCACTTAAACACACCTTGAAAAGTTAAATTTAACCCGAGGAAAAAGGCTCTCCCCTTACACTTTCAAACCCTGAAAACAAACCATTAGTAGATTCATGAGAAGCAGGTAAAATTTGGAAAATGGATAATTAACCTAGATTATAGAGCTTGTGACTTCCTCTCCATGTTTTCGCATAGGGCTTCCAACTTTTCCTTTTGGTTACTCCTAAATTGCCTCTGCTTCAGGTGTTTTGCTGAAGGGCTTTGGGAAGTTACTGCTTCATGGATTAAAGCTTGTCTTCATCGGCAGCTCTTTCAGCCACCCTTTGGTAGAGCCTTGATCTCCACAGGTTTGCAAGGGTGGCCCCTCCCCACATCTAAAAAGTGTTTTGGTGGAGGAGATATATAATACATCATTCAGCTTTCACAGGGGCCCTTGCCGAAAAAGTTAAAAGGACCTAAATCCATTTATTTAATTAGGTGAATTGCTTCTTTTTCAGAGGTAAAAATGATAAGAGACAGGTTTCCATCTTCCCTGAGACAAATAAATTCACCTTTCCTCTCCCATAAACAGTTATCAATTGTTTTTGCCCCAGCTACCTTCATCATGTCGATGAAGGCCTCTCCAAACTCCTCTCTGTCAATCCCTGAATCCCATGCTATCCTCCAAAGGAGGATGTAATTGCTTCCTTTGAACTCGAAAAATGTTAAATTGTCTCCATTCCATCCCTCTGAAGCTATACTCGACTCATTTTCATCTATCCAGTTGCTTAGAAAAACATGTAGGAAATACTCACCCATTCTGTCACTTAATTTCCTGTTTAAACCAGGAATCTCTATTCCCGGGACCTTAACCTCCCTGAATCCCTCATGTAAGAGATACTTCTCCATGTGCATAATCTGCTCAGTTGTTAAGGGAGGCTTTTCATAGGCTTCATTAACCCTTCTCCACCCACCCATCTCGTAGAGTTTAGGGACAAATTTCCTGCCATAGGTGTAGGGGAAAAGCCAAATCTTGTAGAGAGACTCAGGAATAACTTGAAACAAATCCCTCTTCCCATTCTCCTCCACATAGAATTGTATCCAGTGGTTAAAGCCGCTTTTCTCTATTTGTGTTTCCCTTTTTATAGCTTCAACAAATTTATCAGCTGTTAGGATAGCGTCTCCCTCTATGAGAGTAGACCAAGCCTGTTTACCATCATGGGTTTTCCTTACAGGTTCCTTAAAATACATTGACTGAAGCATATGGGTTACCTCGTGGCAAATAATCTTCTCAGCCTCAACCCTATCATACGGGTTAAAGTTTTCCCTCACAACATAAATTGAACCTTGAAAAGCTGCTGCAATGTACATACCTGTTTCCCGGATTAAAATCTCCCCCAGACTAGTATTCTCATTCATCAACCAGAGCAATTTATACACTTTTTCCCTCGACTTTATTTCTCCAGATGAAGCTTCAACGTATTTTTTACCCCAATTTTCCATTGACCAGTTAATGTCGACAACTTTCAGGTCAACTCGTCCCGGCGGCTTTAACCCCCTAACCTTTTCAACATTATTCAAAACATCTACAATTATGCTCTGAGTTCTAAGTGTGTAGTCATCTCGAAAACCAATGTTTTGAATGTATACAGCTATGAAAACAGTTAAAATTATAGCTGAGACAAGGAAAATTTTCTTTTGTTTTAACATTCCCCTCTCCTCATATTTAAATTCTTTCCACCCTAAAAGGTTACCTGTTTCAACGATTTCATAAGGGAAAAGTTAACATTTATCTATGCATCTAAGATAAGGATTTAAAGCCAAAAGATATAGGAAAACGAAGCCAGGTACTCCTTTAAAACTCATCATGAATACATATAATTCAACCCCTAAAACCTGGCCCTTCTTAACTAGGAAAGAAAATACCTTTCGGATAAACATCATAAACTTCTAAACCATAAATCACAGATAA
>JAOZFL010000068.1 GCA_027491455.1 Thermoproteota archaeon
TTACTGGAAACCCCTTATTCCTAAGGGTGAAGCAGGAATCCCCTAGAGGCTCCCAGTGGAGTGAAGTTAAAGCAATACATTTATATTTCCACATTACAAACATATTAATTTGCTAATTTGCCTGGGAGACTTGATATGAGGTATTCGGAGATTATTGCGAGCTATATTGGTTTCTCATTGGTTGCTGTTAGTATTTTATTGCTTTGGCTTCTGAATTTGTCACTTGGACTTGCATTCACAGTGTTTGTTGGTTTAGTGATGGCTTGGTATTTGAAGGCAAAGAGGAAAGGTGACGCCTACCTTAGGGAGGTTGCTAGGAGAATCAAATGTAAATTTCAGGGTGGAGGTCCTGGTTATGGCCGTGTAACAGGCTTTTACAAGGGTTACGAAGTGGAGATAAGTGTTAACAAGGACTACGATGCTTTAAGAGGTTTAACTGGTTTCATTGTCAGTGAAGCAACATTTAACTCAGCAATCGGAGTCCTAGCAGGGATGAAAAACTTCACAAGCATAAAGGTTAAACATAAAGCCCATGTTTACAACCCCTTCAAGTTAGATAAAAGAACATATGTAGACAAACATTTAATTGTACATTTTCCATCCTCTGATGAGATTACAGGGTTACCTAAATGTGAAGTAAAATCTCTTATAGCAAAGATAGATGAAATAATTGAAAAAGCCAAGCTAATTGAGGGAAACCGTGCCTTTAAACCCTAAATTTTCATTTTCTGAGTCAACAGAGCCCCGTAAAATCTAGTGGATGAGTAAACTTGATTTAATTAAGTAACAAGGTATCTTAAACTGGAAAAAGGATTAATTGATTCTTCAACTTAAGATTAATTCCTTAAATTTTTCAAGTTTCATGGAAGCTGTTAGTTCATCTCTCTTCCTAAGAGATTTTTTTCCCGCAGTTCGGACAGAAAATGTCACCTACCTCTATGGAGCTGCCGCAGTATGGACAGAAGCTGTGTGCAGGGCTTGGAAGCTGCTGTGTTGCCCTTGCTTGTTCAATAGCTACTATCCAACCGCTTGGATCCTTCATTCCCTTGAATGAATACTCCTTGTCAGCGTAAACCTTTATGTGAGCCATGAAACCCTTTTCAACCCTTGTAATCGAGGTTAAGGGGATTTCCACTCGTTCCCTATGAGACTTTAGGAAAGACTCGACTATACTCTGAAACCTTCCACCAATGAAGATCAAACGTGTATTGGTTAGTATAAGTCTTCCATTTATTGTCCTGAAGGAGCTCTTCACATATGCCACTGGTAATCTCCCAGAATCCTTCAAAACTGTTTCTCCAGGCATAAGACCCGACATATAAACACACCTCCTAAACTAACTTACACATATCTTAACCCATAGATTCTCCTACTGCTTTAAGTATGTGGTTCCTCCGAACCACAATTTATACAGAAGACTGGAATCCAGAGGAATCCCCTTGCCACATTGCACACAGTATTTGGTTTGGATGGATAGCATGGGTACTGGGGCAAGTGGCCTCCGTCTTTCCCACACATAAAATACAGAGTGGGTTATAGATACTACTAACATTAAAAGGGAAATAAAGCCCAACAATGTTCCCCCTTCCCCGCTACCAGTAGTTATCCCAGGTGTAAGTGTCTCTTGAAAAGGTACATACACATATTGAGAGGCAGTAACTGTTAAACCTCTGATTCCTGTCGGCGAAATAAATTTCACATTAACTAATGTCATTAGTTAATGAATAGATCTACTTAACATGAATCATAAAGGACTTATCCCGGTTTAGGTTTCCATGAAACCTAAAGGTTATTTTCAAACCAAAAAAGGAAATAAGATGGTTATGTAACTTTTGCCCCGCATTTTGTGCAGAACTTAGCTCCTGGAAGAATTTTAGCTCCGCATTTTACACAGTAAAGTGCTTGGGGTTTTGTCTCCTGTGGTTGGGAAGGTGTATAAGTTTCTCTTAAGCCCCGACCACACTTTGGACAGTAACTAGAGTCAAATGGGATTCTCTCACCACAATGTATGCAGAACTTCGTTGCAGGAACCTGTATAGGTAGTGGAGGTTGAGGAGCAGGGGGCTTATACACTGTTTTCAGGGAGGGCTTCCTCCTCCTTCGCGCAACAATGTAGATTGGAGCCAACACGATAAATACAAGTAAAATGATCCCTAGGAACCCTATGCCTCCCTCCATTTCTCCAACACTGAATTCTTCTGTTAAAGCTTCTTTACTGTTTAGGTATATCGTTAATTTCCATTTTCCCTGAACCTGGTCAGGGTCATAATCCGTCAATTCAAGGGTCGTCCAACATGGATAATCTCCCTCTCTGTCAAGCTTCAAAGTCTCTTCCCTCCTTATATTGTTTGGCCCTTCAAAAACCCATTTCACCACATCTCTCTCTGTAGCATTTGACACAACCATCCATGAAACAACCCTTCCATTACATGCAAAAACCGTTCTTTCCTCAACAGGGTTTCCCTCAGAGTCCACGTCAGCACAGAGAACATGTGCAGTTAATGTTATTTCCCTTTTAATCATTGATCTACTTTCAAAGAAAGTTGTCTGAACAATTTGATCCACATTTCCATCATTGTCAAGATCAATGTTCAGTGTAGGAGACTGATCTGAAGATGGATCAAACACCATTTCTGCAAATGAACCATTCCTTGCAGGCACATCTTTAAATGCCACTACTGTACTTCTTGCAGCCTCTTCATCAGTAAATCTAAATGCTAACGTTGAGTTCCCATCTCTGGTACCATTCAAAGTGAAAAAGTATTTTTCATTTACGTCTGGAATAGCGAAATATTCAACTTCCCCGATTGGAACAAATATGCTGCCAGGTATCTCCTCATCCACACCAGAAAACTCATTCAACCCCAAATGTCTCCCCTGAGAATCATAAACATGAAGAGTAGCACTTGAAGATAAAAATCCATCAACTTGTTTTCGAGGCGACATTGGGGGCTTAACTCGATGGGGGTCGTTGCTTGGAGGTTCAAGACCACAAATGTACATACCCATTAAACCCTGTGAGTCCTTATTAATCATCAGTTTGCCATGTTCCTCATACACATAAAAGAAAGATGTTTCAGGTCTAACGTTTCCGAAACCCTCCACACTTTTTACAGGCACCGTACCATCCCCATACCAATTCATAACCGGGTAAGGGGGGTCTGGTAACAATAGTCCTGTGTGTTTCCCAGGAAGAGGGAGGTAAGCTTTATTGTTTGTGAAACCCGCGAGGGTTTTTTTCCCGAAGCCTATGATTAAGGCAACCCTTACCGGGTACCCGGTAAGTTGAGAATCAACGATCAATTCGTTCTTAAGGAAGCCCCTGTTTCTCTTGAGTAAATTCATGTTTGGAGGTGCACCTTTTGTTGTGAACTCTTCGAAACCATAATTTAAACATTTCCCCGCATAAACATCGCCTAATTTGCAGCCTTCAACAAAATTGTAAGCTGGCAGTAATTGATACGCTGAAGGAAAGTTTTCTGCTAGTTCTTTTCCGCAGCTGTAACTTAAAAGCTTATTACCGAAGTTGTAACCATTTAAAGCTAGTGCTTGGTAACATACCGGTGACCCTAGGTTCGGGGTTCCCAGCATAATGAAGGTATCCACATCTTGAAGGAAATCTTGTTTGTATTTAGATGCATAACACCTTACCACTATACCCCCCATGCTATGGGCAATTATTATTACCTTTTCATCGTTAAACTGGCTCCTAGCTTTCTTAATTAACTCTTTAAGTGAATACGCGTGTTTACGATTGTCAAACCTCCAATCATATTTAAATATGAAAACCCCGTAATCCTGTGTAGGTGCATTATATCCAAGTTTAACTAGATACTTAAACAAACCCTCTGTATAGTCCATTCTATACCACAAGAACTCTACCTTACGTATTATATCAGATACAACCAAATTTTCATGACGGACAGGTGTTTCTCCGTCTTTCTCTAGAAGTAAATAAGACCATGGGCTCCAACTACTGCATCCAAAAAGGTAAGCCTTTATGTATCTATCAGGTATAGGCCAAATTTTTTCTCCGCTTTTTAAATCCAAGTGACTTCCACCCACGCCATGAACTATTATCAAAGGTAGTCTTCTTTTGAATTCTATGGAGTAGTCTTGGCTTTCCAGGATAAATTTACCTTGTTCACGCAGTTCAACTTTTAATTTAAGCCTTAAATAGGATTTCCTATACATAACACCTTTCTCTCCCCCAGCGGAATCAGGTCCTCCATGCTTCTCAACAGCCTCTATCATTTTCTTAAAAACTACGTCGTTTCTTGAGATACCTAGGAACTTAATAGGAGTTTTTACTGGGTCATCTAATTGCACCCAGTTCCCTTTCTCATCCTCATAAAAGAAGTACCACCAGTACTCTACATATACATTATTTAAATATTTTTTAGGAACCCCTAAAACTTCGTAGTCGTAAGTGTAAGGGTAGTTACTGAAAATTTCCTTGCTGCCATCGATAAGAAGAAGCTTAGCTTCAACAGAGAAAGTTGCTTCTGCATAACCACTTTCATAGCCTGTTTTCCAGGCTTTAACCTTAACCTTCCATTCTCCTGGAGGTACATCCTCTTTAAAGGCAAGCTTAAGGTCACATG
>JAOZFL010000069.1 GCA_027491455.1 Thermoproteota archaeon
ACATGAAAAACCCCATGCAGTAGCTAACCTTTCATCATAGGCGTTGTTATCATAAACAACCATTAATTTAACATGCTTAGAATGGTTTACCTTTCTTCTCCCAGTTAACTTTTCCCTGGAGAAAAGAAGAAAAAGAAAGGAGTAGATAAATAAAGTAGTTATGAGGACCAATAAGATTTGGGTTCCCTTCATTTATCTGCCTTTCAATTTATTTTGTTTCACTTTTTGAATAGTGCCCAGCACTTTTTCAACGATGTCTCCGGGTTCCACCTTCAACTTTGATATTCCGTGTTGATCTAGGAGAGTTGAAGCACCCATGCCGAATTCACTTGCAACCACTACATCCACTTTCATGTCTATAAGTGTTTTCACAACTATTGGCCCTGCTCCAAATTTATAGTCAGCTGCAGGGTTGCCAAGTACATTTACACTTTTTACTTCTCCATTATCCATCTCTACAATTGTAAATGTTTTGGCTCTCCCGAAAACATTTGAAACTTCATCCTTTAAGCCTTTATTTCCCTTAGTTGCAATCGCCACTTTTACTGCTTTCATTTTATCCCCTTCTAATAGGGATAGAAGTAGGGGTAATAGGGAGCAGGGAACAGTGGATAAAACCTAAATGGATATGCATAGAGTATCCAGGGGTAAAAAGGGAGTCTCCACCCAGTAAATCCCCCTCTAAATCCTCTACCTCCCCTCATCCCGAACCTAGGCATGTTTAATTCACCTTAACCCTCCTTTTCAAGTTGCTTCAACCTTTCCTTTATCCAGTGCAATTGGTTCTCGATGAAATTTTTCCTTGCCTCAAGGAAAATTTTCTCTTGTTCAACAAAGGGTTTGAATTTTTCCTTTCCACTGAACATTTTAACGATGTCTCTAACCTTTAACCCGATGTATCCACTGATCAACCTTACACCTGCCTGCATGAAAACCATTGTTGCGTTAGGTCCAAATTCACCTGCCACAGCTATGTCTACGCCTTTGTTAATGGCTAGTTGAGCTGCCTGTATACCTGCACCCATGAAAGCTGCAACAGCTGGGTTTCTATTTACTTCTGTCCCCTTTATTTCTCCGTTTTCAACGTTTACAATGGTAAAAGTTGGAGCTCTACCGAACACAGGTGAAACAGTGTCATCTAATCCACCTTTGGTCTGGGTTGCTACTAGTATCTTCATTTCGATTCCTCTAATTCCTTAATTCTCCTCTCTATTTCTTTTAGTTCTTCTTCAAGGATCCTTTTCTGTTCCTTCAGATACTCTGATTCAGTTTTAGGGGGTATGGGTGGAGATGTGTAACCAGGGATCACTGGGCCGTAAGGTGTCCATGCGACTGGTCCATAGATCCCTGTCCACCACCATCTTGGAAGCCAGGGAAACCATCTACACCTCCAAAACCACCAACCAGTCCATGGCCAATAGATACTTGGAAACCACCACATCCATCTAAACCCCCATCCTCTAGGCATCTCCTCCCTTCCCTCTTAACTGTTTCACTTTAATTCTTCAAGTCTCCTCTTAATGGCTTCCAGCTGAGCCTCTAAAGACTTCATTTGCTGTTCAAGCATCAATTTTTCCTGTTCCTTTGGTAGCCCTGGCATAGTTGGTAGACCAGGTGTAACAGGTGGAGTCATCGGTGTTAAAGGTGCAGTTTGCGTTAGATAAGACATGTACTGTGGAAGTAGACCACTTGAAATAAGCCACTGTGCAGTTGGAGGTAAACCTGTAGGTGATCTTCCAATCCATCCAGGTGAAAACCCGAATCTAAGCCAACCAGGCATCCCTGTTAAATAGTACATCCATCTATACCTTCTACCACCCCATCCTCCCCATGCCATTTCAGTCATCACCTCCATTTATGTGTTATTGCACAAATTACTTTAAAAAGTTTACGGTGTTGAAAAACAGCTGCTAAACCTTTAAATTTGAAAAACATCTCTACAAAATGATTTTAAAGTGAATTTTTTCGATAAATTGCGTTAAAGTTTATAAAGGAATCAACCAAAAGACACAATGGTTAACCCTGAAGGGTGAACACCTTGAATATGAAAAAAATCTTTATGTTTTCATTGATCCTATCCATTGCACTAATACAAACATTTTTTCCAGGCCCAGTTAAAACCGATGCCTCATCAAACGAATGGTGGAACCGAAAATGGTATTACAGAGTCCCAGTTGTTGTCTCTTCACAAAGCGAAGTAGGTGAAGCCCTAATAACAGTTTCATTGAAACCAAAGGAAATACTTTCAAAGTTAAGGGTTAATGGAACCTTCGACTTCAACTCCATAAGGGTAATAGGCTTAGACAATGGAGATTTAAAGGAGTTACCCTTCAACTTGAACTTTGAAAACGAATCCTTAGTTGAAAACTTTGAGAAGGGAATTGATAAGTGGAAACTGAAACCCTTGATCATTACATGGTTATCAAATGAATCTGTAGGAGGGGGGAAATCCCTGTGTTTCAGAAAGGCGACAAGGAGTTACATTTCCATTTACCTCCCAGTTGACGTGGAAACACTGGAAAAACAAAGCATAGTTTCTTTCTGGGGGAAGGGGAACTACACAGCTACACTTAAGGATTTAACCATGCCCATTGAACTCGGACATGTAGAAGTTTCATCAAGTAAATATCAAAGGCACTTCTTCTACTACGACAAAAGGAAAATTTCCAGGAAAAGACCCTATGGACTTTTCATTTCGCCAAAAGACTATGTCACAGTGAATTACCTCGATGAAATAGCTTTTTCCAAGGAAAAAGTAACCATTAGTTGGTTGGTTAAGAACTTAAAGTCGGGGGAGGAAAGGAAATACTACATATACTTTGACATCGCTGAGCATGGAGCCAAGGAGGGTAAGCTTCACATGGAAATTAAGGGACCCAAAGCAAACTTAAAGGCGTCAATAGGTGAACCTGAAGGATTCAGAGTTGTAATAGAGGAGCCAAAGGTGAAAACCCTGACAGGTAACGTAACTCTAAAGGTAAAGACACTGGACAACCTTTCCAACATCGCCAATGTAACATGTAAATTGAACTGCTATGGGAAATGCAACTCGGGAACATCACTTAAAATGAAACCCAGCAGGGAAGGTTTCTGGGTTACCACTTGGAACACAGCTGAAACCGTCGGTGACGGCCTTCAAAAGGTATCAGTTAGAGCTGTCGAAACAGATGGAAGAGAGTCCTATGCAGATGTTTACTTCTGGGTTAGAAATGTTCAATTTAAAGAGACAGTGAATTTAAAACCGAACACCACAACTTTTAGGTTTGCAGTGATAGGTGACAATAGACCAGGTTCTGCCGGTGACCCCCAGCCAGAAATATTTCTGCAAATCCTAAAAGCAATAAACAAGGTAAAACCAGACATGGTTTTCAACACAGGGGACATTGTTTACAGCGGAGACCTTGAACAATACATCGATTTCAAAAGGGTTACAAGTATACTTAGAAAACCAATGTATATCGCTAGAGGGAACCACGAAGTCATGATAGGTGCTAAAGGCCAAGAAAACTATGAATATTTCTTCGGAGACCCATACTACTCCTTCAACTATGGAAACTCACACTTCATCATTTTAAACGCAAACATCATTGGACACCTTTACAGCGTTGATGAACAACAAATCTCATGGTTAAAAAGAGACCTTGAGAGAAGTAAGTCATTTGAACACATATTCGTTTTCATCCACCAACCCATATATCCATTTGCCCATGGACTTGAAAACAAAGCAGTTGAAGCAACACTAAGAGAAATAATGTTGAAATACCATGTCACAGCTGTTTTCCAAGGACATGAACACATGTGCTATATAAAGGAAATCAACAGCGTCAAATCCATTATAACAGGGGGTGCAGGAGCTGAGTTAGACCCTCAATACCCAAGCAAAACACTTTTCTTCCACTTCACAATGGTGCAAGTAAATGGAAGCAAAGTTGACATCTCAATTCACAAGCCACTTGTCCTCGAAGTTATTAACCCCAAAGGAAACAGAGTTGTCACAGATAAAAACGAAATAAAAATTGAGGGGAGAACACAGCCCTTCGCAGAACTGATAATAAACGGAGAAAAAGTAGATGTGAAGAAAACAGGGTACTTCTCCCATAGCATCCACCTTTCAAAGGGGATGAACAAAGTATCTGTTAAATCAAAGTTTTCAGGTGAAGAAATAGAAAGGGAGCTTTTAATCATATATAAGCCCCCAATAAAAGTTTTAATTCCAGAAGAAATTTATTCAGAGGAGAAAATTAAATTAACCGTTACATCAGAGGGGAAACCTGTAAATGGAGCCCTTGTCATGTTAGGAGACATAAAAGCTTCAACCAACCTAAATGGAGAAACTGAAATAAAAATTCCTCCAATTAAAGAGGAGAAAGAAACAGTTTTACTGGTGACAAAGATGGGTTACAGCGATTACGTAGCACCTATTAAAATAAAAGTTTCCATGGGTATAAAGGGTCCACTCCAAACACTAATCTTAGTGGCAATAACAATCGTGGCTGTTTCACTGTTCACAGGTTATAAGCTGAGATCAAAGAGAAAGAAGAAAGGAAAAACACAGGTCTAAATGCAGAACCACAAAATGCAAACAATGAAACGCTGTAATTAAAAATAAATAATTGTTACCTTTTAATGATGAAAAGAATTTATTATAAACACGAGGTTTAAATAAATGGAGAACATAGCTTATCTTATCTCCTTTAACACAAGTAAAGCATGGATAAATTTACTTGAGTTTTTTAGAGAAGAACTTGAATCTGTTTTAGGCTCGGAACTCATTAGACTTGTTGCTCTTCCATCTAGCAATTCACTTGTTTATGAAAGCAACGTCCTCGTTGTGGTTAGGGAAGCCAGTTTAAAAACGATTTCAAAGGTTTCTGAAGCTGCTTTAAAAGCACAGATGAAAGCAGGTGTCACAGGTTTAAACCCTCTAACAATTTCTGAAAGTGAAGAATGGATAAAAAAAGCATTTGAAGGTGCAGAGGAAATTGAGCTTGGAAAAGATAAGGGCTTTGATTAAACAAGCTGAAAAAGATTTAGAGGTTTCTTGTTACGATAAAAGTGTAAGTGCATCTTATTTTGCTGCAAGAATGGCTGCAGAAATTTTTTTAATAAATAAAGAGATAAAACATCTTCCTAGGAGAGATGACAAGCTGGCTAACACAGTTCTAAGCCAGGGAATGAAAGAGGAAGCAGTAAAACTTTTAACTCTATACGGGTTGAGAAAGAAAGCTGATTACAGCCCCCATGTTTCAGGTGAACACAATGCCAAGTTATGCATTAACATTTCAAAGCAAATCATTAAATCTTTAACTAGAGGGGTCTTAAAACTGGTGCCCTGTAAACTACCCCTCCTTTAGATAGGGTTTCCAGTGTTCAGCCTGCCTTTACAGTGTTCAAAACACATTTACTGGTTTGAGGGGTTTACAGCTCCTCCATTCTATGTGTCTCTTTAATGCATGGGTTAGGAGTTGTCCGGCTTGCCTCAGCTGACACAGGCTTCGTAGGTCATTGAAACTCGGACGCGTTGCCGACCATATTTTTAAGGTTTACACGGTTCATCCCCGCCTTCACGGACAGGGTCTTCTTGCGAGAAAATGATAAAAAGTTGCCTTTTAAAGCCGTATTTTCTCTTTTAATTTTAAGTATATCTTTTTTATTTCATCTACAACTATAGACTTTGATTCAAGCACGGGTTTTAGGTTTGATATTGATTCAAAAACCTTTTTGTCAAATGATATCTCCCCTATAAAGTTGCTTCCACTCCATTTCTCAATGTACCTGGATAAAGACGGGTTTATGTCATATTTGTTTATGACAACGAAGTAGGGTATTGAGAACATTTCAACTACTTGTAGAACCCTTTTAAGATCGGATAAACCTGTCGGTGTTGGTTCAGTGACTAAAACAGAGTAATCTGTTCCTCTAATAGAAGATATCACTGGGCAACCTATCCCTGCAGCTGAATCAATTATCATTACGTCATAACCTATTTGTTCAGCTTTCCTCTTTACATCAACAACTATTTTACCTGACCCGGTTTCACCTGGGTAAAGTAAACCTGAGACAAGGGTGAAACCATACCTTGTTTTCTTAACCCTTACTTCCCCGCTACATGTAGGGTTAAGGTCTATGGCATTCTCTGGGCATACATGGACACATAAACTGCATCCTTCACATAGATAAGGTAAAATTTCCGGTTTTTCCCTGTATATGAGTGCATTGAAACTGCAGACCCCCTTACATTTACCGCATAATGTGCATTTACTGTAATCAATAGTTGCTTTTTCAGAGGTGGTTATTTTCCTCCTTTCATCCCATTCATCCTCTATCCCTAGCCATAAGCCAAGGTTAGGGGCATCCACGTCGCAGTCAACGGCCACAACTTTCCTTTCCCTCGAGAAAAGGATGGCTAGAGCCGAGGCAACCATTGATTTACCGACTCCTCCCTTACCTGAGGCAACAGATATCTTCAAAAAAGGTCAACCTCCCTTAACCTGCCACCTGCATATGCCTTAACAAGGTCAACGGAGTACGGTATCTCCACTGTAATTCTAAGGTTTAAGTCATCAGCTATCCTCTTTATAATTTCTCTTCTGCCTAGATCCGCTTTGTTTAAAACTATTTCAGCAGGTATCCCTAGAACCTCTAAAACCATGTGGATTAGTTTCAAGTCATGAGCACCGAGAGGAGTTGGCTCAGTAACAATGAAAGCTTTATCGGAGCCTATCAAGGCATTTATAACATTGCAATGTGTTCCTGGAGCTGTGTCCACGATTAATTTATCGACTCCGATTTCCTCTGCCAATTGAACCGCTCTTCTCTTTGTTTCCTTCACAATGGGACTAGTTTCCTCCACGCCGACCCTGCTCTCACCTGTAACCAACCAGAAACCGTTTTCAACCTCTGCCAAATATGTTTTACCTATTTCTTCCATGGACTTGTCAATAGCTTCCACAGGGCAAATTGACCAGCAAAGCCCACAACTCGTGCAAAGATGCTTTAGAAGAGTCGGTGGTTCACCTGGAACCTGAAACAATGCATGGAATCTACATTTCTCCACGCATAACCCACACTTAATGCACTTATCCGGTTCTATTAATGGAAAACTTCTGAAAACAAGTTCAGGTTTCCCTCTTTCAACTCCTATGAGTAAGTGGTCATTTGGACATTCAACATCTGCATCACATAAAATAACTTTTTCCCCCTCCCTAAAAAGTTTTGAAGAGTA
>JAOZFL010000010.1 GCA_027491455.1 Thermoproteota archaeon
CGTGATACAGTTAGGCTTTGCCCCATATAAATCGATTTTTGAATCATTGACAGATTGTGAGAGTAAGCGTGTTCAACAAGTTTCAGAGCTGCTGGGAATAGAAGATTTACTCAATAGACCTATAGGTACATTAAGCGGTGGTCAGCAACAAAGGGTGATAATTGCTAGAGCTTTGGTTAGAAAGCCGAAGGCCATGTTTTTAGATGAACCATTCTCCAGCCTTGACAGAGAGAGCAGAAAACTTATTTCAGAGGTTGCAAGGGAATACGTTGAGAATGAGGGGGCAACTGTAATGATTGTCAGCCATGACATAAACCCCATAGTTCACTACGCTGACATCGTAATCAGAATGGATAATGGCAGAATAGTCACCGGGTGACTTGATGATCAAGTTCCTAAGCCTAGCTATTTTAGCAGCGATTTTAAGTGGAAACCTCTGCGGGGCAATTGGTTTCTATGTTCAACGTCTCAAAATCACAACTTTAAGCTTCAGCGTTGCACATGCAGCGTTAGCAGGTGCCTCTATTGGCCTCGTCCTTAACATTGATCCAACCTACTCAGCTATGATCCTCGCGATAATCTTCGCTTTAATTTTAGGCTTAGTGTTTGCAAGAATGGAGTATGGAAGGGAATTGATAAGTATGGCTGTGTTCTCTGCGTCTTCAGCTATAGCTCTCTTCGCCATATACATGTCCAATGTGAGAATTTTAGCCACAGCTTCTATCGCCGTAGTTCTGTGGGGAAGCCTTTTAGCCATAACTCTTCAAAAACTGGTCATGCTCTCTTTATCCTTTTTCCTTTTCATTTTATATGTCACGGCCTATAAAACACATATAGATTCAATGCTGTACGATGTGAAACTAGCTGAAGCCGAAGGAGTTAATGTTCAAGCACATATGTTGACCATGCTTTTCTTCGCTGGAGTAATAATATCCTCATCGTTAAGACTTACAGGAGGCTTTTTGGTGTTCACCCTTCTCTATAACCCAGTGGCTGCATCTTTTCAGCTGACTAAAAAGGCTTACCTGCAGCTTTTACTTTCCTCCCTATTCGGAGCCCTTTCAGCGTTATCTGGGCTTATAGTAAGCTACATCTTTGATTGGCCAGTTGGAGCAACTATAGCAATAGTCTCATCCATTTTTCTATTGATGACCTACCTTATTAAAGTAGTGATGGAAGCAGTGAAAAAGAGGAGGCTTAAAGGCATGTAAAAAAGAGGATGGTAGAGGTGGCTGAAGAGAAAAAGGTAAAATACCGAATTTGTTGAAGTGGAATGGAGACTCAGATAGCCATCCTAAGACATTTTGAGCTTGTTAAAGGGCGAAAATACTTTTAAGTGTGGATTCAATTCTGGTGAACGCTACAGCATAAAGACCATGGCCCCTCCTAGATCAAGAAGCTTCCTGGCTCTTTTGAATTCTGGGTTCTCTGCGATGATTTTAACTGTTCTTTGCAACTCTCCGCATAAAGCTTCCGATGCAAGTGAATGAATATGGTCCTTAAGGAAACTCTTCTCACTTGTCCTAATAGGGCCATTTTTAAGTGCATATTCTAATTTCTTCTACAGCTTAAATCTATTTTCCAGATTCTTGGGTACATTGAATTGAGAAAGAGAAGAGTTTCTCTAATGACACGAAAAATTATGCACATAAACATATAACTTTATAAATTAATGTTACTTTTTTTCATTTATGTGCACATAAAGAGGTGTGGAAAATGCATATACCGGATGGTGTCCTTTCCCCACTGGTTTCCGGGGTCGCATATGTTGTCTCAATTGTATTCTTGGTTTACTGTAGTAGAAGGTTTTTTGCTGGGGCAGGGTTTCAAGGTGCCTTTACAGATACTCGAGAAAGGGTAAGTTTGGTTTCAGTGACCGCTGCAGCTGTTTTCGCTGCTCAAATGCTTAACTGGCCTATTCCAGGCGGTACAAGTGCACATTTGGTTGGAGGTGCGTTGTCTGCTTTGATTCTTGGACCTGAAGGCGGGTTTCTAGCTTTGTTCCTCGTTCTCTTAGTTCAAAGCCTTGTTTTCGGCGACGGAGGTATAACAGCTCTCGGAGCAAATGTACTAAACATGGCCATAGTAGATGTTTTCGCTGGTTACGGAATCTATAAAATGGTGACATCGATTCTAGGGGGTAAATTGAGAGGTAAACAGGTAGGTTCCTTCTTTGCAGGGTGGATAGGTATAGCTCTTGCCGCCTTGGTCTGTGGAATTGAAATAGGGTCCTCACCCCAGTTTGGCTATCCATTAGCTGTAACCATCCCAGTGATGTTCAGCTGGCACCTAGCCCTAGGTTTAATCGAGGGAGTCATCACCATGTTCGTTGTCAGGTACGCTTTGCTTCATGCACCTGAAACAATTTATATTGGGGGTGGTAGCAGTTGAATATACCCATGAAGTTCCTAGTTATTATTATCCTCATAGCTGTAAGTCCGCTTTTCGGTGTTATAGGAGCTGAAATCGTGGGTTATCATGAACCACTAGATGTCGCTGTTGACACAGCTTCCCAAATATCAGGTGTTGAAGTCAAAGAAGTTTCCTATTGGAGTGGAATCTTACCTGATTACACAGTTCCAGGTGTAAACAATGTAACGGGGTATATAGTCTCAGGATTTATAGGAGTTCTAATTCTTTTAGTACCATTTATCCTAAGGAGGAAGATGTGAAGATCAGATGAGAGGGAATGATTTGAACTTAAAGAGAGATTTAGATTCAAAGATGAGATCTCTTAGCTGCGGCCTCTTGTTTTCCCTTTCCGAGTGGATTGAAGGGTTAGAGCTTGGCGAACCTAACAGCTTAATTTATAAATCAAACCCAACGGTTTCCTTCCTTTCATTACTTGTTTTAGTTTCCTCGGTTTCTTTCAGTTCAGGACCTTTAGCTCCTTTAACCGGGGTTCTAATTGGTTTACTCCTAGCAGATAGGAATAAGGGGGCACTTAAAGCGGTTTTCTTCTGGTTTCTTTTCTCCTCAGTGATTGCTTTCCCTCTACCATTCATTGTACCCGGGAAACCTCTGACAATAATTGAAACCCCTTTTAACCATATTAATATTTCACATGAAGGTGTTCTAAAGGCTATTTCCCTTGTTTCCAGGGTTACAGGTGCTGTCACACTGCTTCTAGGTTTCACTTCAAAAGTGGGTTTACATAGGCTCTCAGAGGCTTTCAATTTCCTGGGTCAAGGCCAGTTAACCAGTGCATTGAAGGGCATGGTAAGACTTGTTTCTGTGCAGATTAGAAGCCTTTACAATTTACTTTTAGCAAGGGCTTCTAGGCTTCACTTTAAAAGCTTCCTTAGCTTGTGGGAAGCTGTTTCAACAGCTCTTTCAGAGGTTTTCATCAGGGGGCCAGTTTTAGCTTGGAGAATAAACATGGCTGTTGAAACAAGGGTTTGGAGCCGCTTTAACCGAGAAAACAAGGGTAAATGGAAAATAAATATTTATATT
>JAOZFL010000096.1 GCA_027491455.1 Thermoproteota archaeon
ATTAATCCATGTTGAAATCATTTTATCCTCTCCAGGTTAAATTCTTCATGTAGAGCTCTAACCGCTTTTTCACTGTCTTTTTCCTTTACAACAAATGATATGTTAAGCTCAGATGACCCTTGAGCTATCATTATCACATTTACCCCTTTCCTGGCAACAGCCTTGAAAACCCTTGCAGCCACCCCTGGGGTCCCCTTCATACCTGCCCCTACAACCGCGATTACTGCAACGTCGTTTTCACTTGTTATTCCCTGGATAAGATTAGATCCTAAAAGTTTAATCTCTAAGGAGTTTAAAGCTTTTTCCAGGTCTTTTCTGGAGATAACCAAGGATATGTTTGCCTCTGAAACACTCTGCGAAATCATCATTACATTAATGTTACTTTTACCTAAAACCTCGAAAACAGCTGCAGCTGTCCCGGGTCTCCCTATCATCTCTGATCCACTGACGGTTATCAGGGACACATCTCTTACAAGTGTAACAGCTTTCACTATTTCCCCTTTCCTTAATTCAGTTTCCCTAACTATTAAGGTTCCTTCTAGGTGTGGTTTAAATGCATTCTTTATCCTCACAGGTATGTTTGCCTGCATTGCTGGTTCAAGGGCTCTCGGATGCATTTTCTTGGCTCCTAAAACAGCCATTTCGACAGCTTCAGAGAAGGAAATCCTTGAAATGGTTTTAGCTGACGGAACAACCTTTGGATCAGCTGTCATTAAACCGTTTACTTCTGTCCAAAGCCAAACTTCATCCGCTGCCATGGATGCACCTATCACAGTGGCTGTGAAGTCTGAACCTCCCCTACCCATGGTCGTAACAACCCCCTTTTGGTTTGCAGCTATGAAGCCTGTGATAACAGGTGTAATCCCCTTGGTGATCAGAGGTTCAAGTTTCCCTTTAACGTTGTGGGCTGTTAAGTTCATCAGTGGTTTTGCATTTCCAAAGTTCGAATCCGTAACTATACCTACCTCTTTACCTGTTAAGAACACTGTTTTTAAGTTTAGGTTTCTTAACGTGTTGTTCATAATGGCAGTAGCCATTTTTTCACCGAAGGACAGGATGTAATCTTGAGACCTACTGGTGAGTTCTCCCAAATGAAATATCCCAGTTAAAATGTTTTCAAGCTCCCTTAAATATGAATTCAGGGAATTAATGGTTTCACCCCTGATTTCATAGTTTTTGATGGCTTCCTTAGCAGCTTTCATATGTATCCCTTTCATTTCCTCCATGTTGGCTTTTAACTCGTCCAGAAGTCTGTCCCTGGCTTGAATAGACATCTCTAAAAGCTTATCTGTAACCCCTCTTAAAGCGGATACAACTACTATGATCTCGTTTCCTCTGAGGCAATGGTTTCTCACTATTTCAGAGGCTTTCAGTATGCATTTACCATTCCTTAAAACTGATCCCCCGAACTTCATCACGACTCTCACTTCACAGGGTCACCTCTTCATCAAGGCCGCTTTTACCCGGATTAAGTCTCTTATCACAGCTGAAGCTGTTTCAACTCCTCCTGCACCTGGTCCAACTATTGTTTTTTCACCTGAAAACTTTGTTTGAAAAGTTACAGCGTTAAGGGTTCCCTTAACACATAAGGGATCATGTTTTGGAAGTGGAAGAGGTTTAACAGATAACTCCTCATCTCTTGCTTCACCTATCAATCTAATTAACTCACCCCTCCTTTTCCTTTCCTCTACATTTTTCAAGGTTAAGTTCTCTATACCCTCTATTTCTACATCCTCAAGTTTCTTCCTCAGCCCCATAACCCAATTTGCAAGGATAACTAGTTTACAGGCGGAATCAATTCCTTTAATGTCCATGGAGGGGTCTTCCTCTGTGTATCCAAGTTCCTTGGCTCTACTTAAAGCTTGTTTCATGGCTACGTGTTTCTCCTCCATTTCAGTTAGAATAAAGTTTGTTGTACCGTTCAAAACTCCTCTGATCGAAACAATTTCCTCTCCGTTCAAGCATTCCTTGGCAAAGTCTATCACAGGTGTTCCGCCACCAACAGTTCCACTGAACCTAATTAAAACATTATTGTACTCTGCCAAGTCCATTAAAGCCGGTAGAGCCAGTGCAAGCGGCCCCTTATTAGTTGTAACGACGTTTTTACCTGAAATCAAAGCTTCCTTTATATGTGTCATTCCAGGTTCTCCGTTAACGATATTAGTAGGGGTGGTTTCAACCACTACCTCTGCATCTATCTCTCTAATTACATCTAAAGCTGAGATCCCTGCAACCCCTACACCTGGGTAAAAACTAACTGATCCCTTCTCCACCTTGACACGATGAAGAGTTTCAAGGTCTAGGCCTTCACTGCTTATAGCTGCTCCGCCTCTGTCAACCACTGCTACCACCCTTGGATAAAAACCATGCGTCCTCCTTAATTTATTGATTTGTATTTTTAACAAATCAGTTAGGCTTCTACCCACTGTTCCATAGCCTACAAGTATTATTCTCAACTTTACCCTCTCCATCAGTTGATTTTTCGCTAGAAAGATAAAATCTTTTTAAATTGTTCCTTTAACTTTTACACGTCGGAAATGGTTAAAAAATGCAGGATTTCTGCTTCTTTCTTAAGGGAAGTTATCTGTTTTTCTAATTTTAAAAAAGGTAGGGGGTTAGGTTGTTATAGGTGTAGACGTAGACAATTGTTCTGGTATTGAAAAAAAGGCTACCACCTCGATTATTTCTGCAATGAAAATTATTAAGAAACCCACTATAACTATTGTAAGGGCTGCACCGATTAAGTAGATGAGGGCAGCTGTTTTAAATGTATCCACATTGAGTGTTTCACCTATCCTGGTATAGCTCCTCCTTAGAAAGACAGCTGAAATCAATAAGAATATCCATACAATTACTAATGCCGCTATAATTGTTAACATTACGTTAGGGAAAACTCTTAGCCCAAGGGCAGGGGGAACACCATGTAACCTCATTCCTCTGAGCACTGTAAACACTGTTGCCACTACGAATATAGCGGCAACCACTACGCCTATTATTCCCGATACAACCGAGATTATCATGTTTTTAAATATAGATGGGTCCTCGACTATGTCTGAGATGTACTTAACAGCTATCAAGACTAGCACTAAACCAATGATGGCTAAGACAAAACCCACACTGGGAACAAATCCACTGACCAAGGATAGAATTGCACCTATACCACCAAAAACCCTTGCATCACGTAGCGAAGCCACATTTACCCCTCATTTCAACTTTTGCTTAAGTCTTCACTGGAAACATATAAAAATCTTACTCCATCTATGATAGATTATACAATCATTTCCCTGTTTACAAAACATGGTTGTACCAGGTAGGTATACAGTGATGCAATATTAGATGATACACCTAATCAACACATAGATTAACTGTTTGGCAAAGTGCTAAAAAATTTTACATCGGAATTAAAATAACTAAAACCTAAAAACTAATTAGTTAGTGGTTGGCTTCATTTAATCACTTTAGTAACCGCTGAGAAGGGGTTTAGTAAGTTATTAATGTGGAGGAGGGGTGTTAATGAAACCTTTTCAGGAAGGTAGAAACTTCGTTTTCCCAGATTACAAGCCTCAGTATCCAAGGAAATACCCGGTTAAACTTAAACATGTGAAAGCCGATATTAAAATATTCCTCGAAGAGAAAACGGTGAAAGGGGTAGCAACTTTAAAGTTGATGTCAAGGAAGGATGGGTTGAGAGTTGTTCATTTAGACGCTGTAGATATGGAGATAAAAGAAGTCAGGGAGAAAGGGAGGGAAAGGAAATACATCTATGATGGAAAAGTTTTAATAGTGGATTTATCGAAACCCCTTAACATTGGGGAGGAGACAGAGGTTTCAGTTACCTATGAAACCAAACCTGTTAAAGGAGTTTACTTTGTTTTACCCGATGAAAATCACCCTGATAGAGCCCCGCAGGTTTACAGTCAAGGGGAATCAGAGGATAACAGGTACTGGTTACCTTTGCTGGATTACCCGAATGTTAAATCGACAAGTGAACTCTCAGTGTCTGTGCCTAGGAACATGGTTGTAGTTTCAAATGGAGAGTTATTGGATGTTAGAGAGGATGGACCCCTCAAAAATTACCATTTCAAAATGAGTGAACCTCACTCAACTTACTTAATTAGCTTTGTAGCTGGAGAGTTTTCAGTGAAAAGGGAAGAAGTTGAAGGGGTGAAACTGGAATATTATGTTCCAAGGGGGAAGGAGGAATTTATTTCTAGGAGCTTTTCAAAAACCCCTGACATGATAAGGTTTTTCTCAGAATACACAGGGGTGAAATACCCCTACAAGAAGTACTCTCAAGTAACTGTTTCAGAGTTCATTTATGGTGGAATGGAAAACATAACAGCAACCACGTTAACAGATGTAACTCTTCACGATGAAAAGGCACATGTTGATTTCCGCAGTGAACCCCTCGTAGCTCATGAACTAGCTCATCAATGGTTCGGAGACCTAGTTACAGCTAAGGATTGGGCTAACATCTGGCTTAACGAGTCATTTGCAACCTATTTCGAGGCACTTTACACCAGAAAGGACCTTGGAAACGAAGAATTCCTTTATGAACTCTATCGAAACCTGGACTCCTATTTAAAGGAATACTCAAAGAGATATTCAAGGCCAATAGTTACAAGGGTCTACTCTATGCCCGAAGAAGTTTTCGATGCCCATTCATATCCTAAGGGAGCCTTGGTTTTACACATGCTGAAAAATTTAATTGGAGAGGAGAATTTCAGGGAAGCAGTGAAACTTTACCTTCAAAGATTTAAGTTTTCTAATGCTGACACAGAGGACTTTAGGAAAACAGTTGAAAAGGTTGTAGGAGAAGACATGGAGTGGTTCTTCGACTACTTCATCTACAACGCTGGACACCCAGTTATCAACTTCTCCTATTCATTTGACCCTGAAAAGAAACTTTTAAAACTTTCATTCAAACAGAAACAAGGAGAAGATTCACCTAAAACATATGAAATCCCAGTAGAGATATTAATAAACAATCAGAAGCATGTTTTCAAGTTGACAGAGAGAGAACAATTCTTCTATTTAAAACTGGAAAGGAAACCCGGACACATCTGTGTAGACCCAGAGTTTAAAATTTTCAGGGTTCTTGAGCTGGAAACACCTCAAGAAGACCTAATAGATATGTTGTCATGTAAAAACTTGGTTTGTAGAGTAGAAGGTGCACGTGCACTGGCTAAAAAAAGAAGTAACAAAGTGATTAAAGCTTTAAAGGAAGCAATGTTAAAGGAAAAGTTTTGGGGGGTACTTTCAGAAGAAGCAAAGGCATTGGGAAGCATAGGTACAGATGAAGCATTAAATTCACTCATTGAACTTGAAAAAACAATTAAACACCCAAAGGCTAGAAGAACAGTTGCCTCAGCACTTGGTAACTTTAAAGATAAGAGATCAGTTGAAACCCTGATAAAAATGCTGAACGATGAAAAGGAAAGCTACTATGTAAGAAGGGAGGCAGCTATAAGTCTAGGTAAAACAAAAGATGAGAAAGCCCTCCAAGTACTTAAGGGGAAGCTTAATGTGCAATCACACAACTACGCGATACCAGGTGGAGCCCTGCTAGGACTGTCTGAACTTCCAAAAGAAGAGGCATTTAAAATAATAATGGAATACACGGGTAAAGATAAACCCACAACTTTAAGAGCCACAGCTACACAGTGTTTAGGCCAATACCCAGCGAAAAAGGAAGCCTACGACAAACTTAAGGAGTTATCCAGGGATGAAAACTTCAGGGTTAGAAGAGCTGCTCTCTCAGCAATAGAAAACCTGATGGACCCCAAACTCTTACCTGTACTTGAAGACATGTACAAAACTGACCTAGACAACAGAATAAAAAGAGGGGCAAGAGAAATATCAAGGAAAATAAAGGAATCCATGGAAAAAGGAGTAGAATACAAAAAACTAAGGGAAGAAATAGATAAAATAAAGGAAGAAAACAGGAAACTACTAGATAAAATATCTTATTTAGAAGTCAAAGGAGCCTAACCCTATCTCCATTGAAACCTTTACAACTGTTCATATAGAGAAATTAAAGAAAAGAACGTAGTAAGTGTTTAACTATGAAATGGTTAAAGCATATGATAAATGTACATCATTTCAAATACCCAAATACAACATTAAAATCAAAACAGAAAAATCGATAGTATACCTAGATCCTCTGTTCTAAGGCTATTAGTTGCTTAATTTCCAACCATTTTCTCCAAGATTTCCACTATTTTCCCAGGTCTCATGGTGACAATTATACCCTTTTCCTTTGCCCTTTCAAAGGTCAGCTTATCAGGTTCCTCTACGCTTAGCAGGAAAAGAACACTGGGCTTAACACCATAGATCCCCTCGTAAACTTCTGATGTCCTGAGCAACTGATAGAGATCCCTGCTTCCTCCCTTCATAGCTATTTCCACCAAGGACACTAACTCTTTACCCTTGATTATGGCATCTACAGATGGTTTACCAGGTTCTATGACACCCCTATCCACCTTAAAGCCACTGCTGAAGCATAAGCGTTCAAGCGTTTCACGTAACTCTATCTCTAATAATTTAGCATACCTCCTATCCAGTTTTCCAACAGTAAAGGCTAACGTATCAACTGTCCGAGACACCTTGTCAACGCTTGCAGCTACTTCATCTATCCTTTTACCGAGTTTCTGGTTAACTTCATCTATCCTTGCAGCTACTTCATCTATCCTTTTACCGAGTTTCTGGTTAACTTCATCTATCCTTGCAGCTACTTCATCTATCCTTTTACCGAGTTTCTGGTTAACTTCATCTATCCGGTAGCCTAGGTTTTGGTTCATCTCTGTTATTATATCCAGTATTAATTCAAATAGGTTGCTTACAATCTCGGATGCTAGTTTTGGGTTCTTTTCTAAGGCGTACCATAACGCTGGCTTCGCTTCTTCACGTAGTATTCTACGCATTTTCTCCACACGTTTCTCAGAGCTCATAACCTACACCTTTCCATAAATCTAATGGAGGGTAAGCTATATAAACCTTCCTGTAAGAAGGGTGTTATTTGTTCAGGAGCTATAGATCCCCGTTATTTCAATGAAGGGTCTATTTGTTAGAGAAGATGCCATGATATGAAGAGGTGTTAATAGTTCTGAACCACGTAGTTTTTGTTGGTATATGTAGCTCCGGAATTCATCGGTCTTTCATAGGTTCATTGAAGCTTTCATCATTTCCATTCAAAATTAACTTGTCTCAGTTTTTATCAGGAATTCCCTCGCCTTTTCCAGGGTTATTTTATATGATATGAGAGTTATAGCTAGAGCTATTGCCGTGCTTATGGAAACTGCAAAATAAAGGTTGGTTTTTGGAATAAATGTAATGGGTAAACCTAGATTCACAGTTACAAGTGAAATTAAGTGTAGGATAAAGGGGAAAAGTATGATTAACCCTAATACAAGGCATAGGAGCATGTTAATGAAAGCTGTTAGTGGTTTAACCATTTTAGGCCTCGGAACCTCTGTGAAATCAGCTCCTCTTATCCCAGCCTCCAATGAAACAGAGCTCAAAGCAAGGATTAACAAGATTGATTCTATCAGAGTTGAAATGGCTAAGTGGAGTGCTGGATGAGCCATTAGGAACCCGATGACTCCGCATACAAGTGTAACTGTAAATGAAAAAATGGTTATGAAGACATACTTGCACTTAACCAAGGCAGTCGCTGTGATTGGCGAGGAATAGATAAACTGTATGGATCCCCCCTCCTCACCTATTATCATGGTGCCCATTGTTATTGCTGTTATTGCTCCTGGTCCAATAGTTATCCATATGAAAAGGAATGGGGAGGCATTTGGTGGTACAGGTTTACCTATAACCCCTAGATACTGCATCAGAGGCATAAGTGTGAAAACTATTGGTATTACGAATATGTACATGAGTTCCCTTCTCCTTGTGAAGGCTTTGAAGTCTTTCCTTATCACAGCTGCTTCTAGGGGGGTGAAGCCAAGTTTTCTAAGTAAACCAAGTTTTGGGAGGTAAACCCTGGAAACAGTTATTGCTGGAGGCTCATACAAACCAAACTTAGAGTTAAGTTTAACTGCTAAGTAAAAGAGGGCAAGGGTGAAGATTATTGAGGCAAGGGAGAAAACAAGGGTTTGAATATGTTTTTCAGCTATGAAGGAAGCAATTGACACTCCTAACCAAACATATGGGATGAACCAAATTGTTTCCTGGGTACCAGCAACTGATTTGATAAGGGTGATAGAGTTGGAGCCAGAGGTGAGTGCAAACCAAACTATGTAGAAAAGGATTAAAAAGAGGAGTGAACCGAAAAACCTCACCCAAACAGCTGCTTTCCCAGAAGACCTGTAAACAGCACCTATGAACCTTGTCTGCAAAACCCTGAAAATCTCAGTTGTTAAACTGGCTATAAAAGCACTGACAAGCAAGGCGAAAACTGTGAAGGAGGCAAGGAGTAATTCCCCCTGGAAAACACAGAAGGATAATAGAGCTGAGCCTAAAGCGATGATGGATGCCAGCGGTAAACCCATGAGATGAGCCAGTGTAGAAGCCAAGGTATGTTCCTCCCAAGTGATGGGGAGCCAGTATGGGGCCTGAATAGAGGACTTCACCCCTATCCTTTGAATTTGTCCCATCATGGTGAAAACCAAGCTGTAAAGGAGAACCAAGGTGGGAAGGGATGGGAAAAGATAGTGAACACCTTGATCAAACATTTCCCTCAGTTCAGGGCCAGATAACCCCTCATAAAAGGCCCCAGCTGAAACCCCGACAGCTAATCCAAGGGCGAAGCTTCCTCCATAAAGCAAATAGTGGAAAACCCTTGATTCTCGATACCTCCTAAATTTACTGCTCCTAACCAGTCTACTAGATTTCACCTCGACACTTATGAGCCTTGCAACGTTTCCCCAGTTCACTTCAGAAGCGCCTCAATTACTTCTCTTATGTCCCCTGTCCCCGTGAGTTTAAGGAATATTTCCTCTAGGTTCGAACCCGGCAGCCTCGCCTTTTTTCTCAGTTCATCCATGCTCCCTAAAGCCAACAACTTTCCCTTATGCATTATCGCTATTCGGTTACACATAGCCTGCGCAATTTCCAAGACATGGGTTGACATAACTGTTGTTACCCCTTGAGCCGTTAACTCATGTACGAAATCCTTTACTATCCTAGCTGACTTAGGATCCAAGCCGCTTAAAGGTTCATCTAAGATGAGCAGTTTTGGTTTGTGAAGGAAAGCCGATATAAGGGCTATTTTCTGTTTCATCCCCCTTGAATAGCTGTTCATCATGTCACCCTCCCTTCCCTTCAGTTCAAAGACCTCCAAGTACTCTTCTATCCGCGATCGCAAGAGCGTCG
>JAOZFL010000192.1 GCA_027491455.1 Thermoproteota archaeon
CATATCAGTAGCTCCTTCAGGATACAAAGCAGCTACAACAAGGAAACTTGCTTTATCTTCAGGAACTGTATATGTAACTTGAAGCTGAATATTTCCTCTTCCCTGACTAACAGTGACAGAGCCTGCTTGACTCCACGTTTCTGAAGGTTGACCATAAAGATATACTTCACCTGTAGATTTAGAAGTTAATACATAATTTATTGAAACCTTGAAAGTTACTTGTTGCCCAGGAGAAAACATGGTTCCCTCAGGAGGGTCAATGCTTTGAATAAATATTTCATCGGCTGTTACTGGACATCCCTTTTCATCCACTGTAACACCGGGAGGCGTATTTGGACATTCATCTCTATCATCAGGAACTCCATCATCATCTGAATCATTGGTTAGCTTCCCACATGGACGGGGACCACATTTTGTTAGGTAGTTAATCCATCTTTTATGCGCAGCTATATATTGCTGATATATCCAGTTACAACCTTTTTGTGTGATGCCTTCCTTGCATTTTTCCCATTTATCCCGCCAAAATAAAAAGTTACTATAAACCTCACAATATTTATTACAATCATCATCTTCAGAGTTCACTTCAACCGCGGTTAACGTTGAAGCTAAAATTAAAGGTATAATTAAAAGAAGATAAAGTTTCTTATTATACATTTAGAACTTCAACTCATTTTTACAGTTTTTTGGTTTTATTTTCTCTTTGATTTAGCTTCTTTATCTTTTGTTAGAGGTAAAGAAGCAATCTGTCTAGGGTGGAAGAATCAGAGACAATTCAACCAAACTAGACTAGATTAAATGAACCAGTGTAAGATTTTTATTTAAATTTTACTGTTTCCATCAGAATCCCAGTTAAATTTATATAGTTTTCATGGTATGTGCAATTGGTGGTGTGAAAGTTGTCTTTCTGCGGTGTATGTGGGAAGAAGATACCTCAAGGAGCTGTTTTCTGTCCAAGTTGCGGTGCACAAGTAGTAACTGCCGCTTCTAAACAAGCTACACACATGTATTGTAGGAGGTGTGGAGAGGAGATACCTTCAGGTGCATCCTTTTGTCCAAGTTGCGGTGCACAAGTTGTAACTGTCCCCGCAGAAACTGCCGCTGTTCCAACTCCCCAACCAACCGTGGCGCCTTTGAAAAAGAAAAGTGTTGTGTTGGCTGCTGTTCTAAGTTTCTTGATAGCTGGACTGGGTCACTTCTATCTTGGAGAATGGAAAAGGGGGGGATCATGGTTGATTGGAGCTTTAATATTAGGGGTAATACTTACTTACATATTGCCAGGTTACCTTTTGATAGCTGGGTTGATAATAGGGGTTCTCAGCGCTTTTGATGCACGTAAAGAGGCTTTAAATAAATACTCTTAACATTTCTTAGAGGATACAATAGGTTACCCCTGGTATTCTCCTTCTCTATTAAAATTTGATGAGGTGTTGCGGTGCATCGATCTGGGTTTAGGGTTAGATGGAAGATTTTTGTTTTAGTTTCATTGATTGCTTTGTTGTTGATTTTGCTTTCCTTGTTTTTCCTTTTCCCCTCTGAGGTTGAAAGGAGAGCTAGGTCCGGTGAATATATTTTCTTGGAGTTCTGGGTAAATGAACATGGAAGAGTTTTAGAGGGGGAACCCTTTAACTTGTCCATTGATTTTCCAAGGTACTGGTTAAATGAAGATTCACATGTGTTGGGAGGCATTGTAAACCCTGAATTCATTCAGTTGAACTCTTCCCTAAAACTGATTTATGGTTCAGGCAATAGTTTAAGTGGTGACATGGGTGGAGGGGTTGCAAGTGATTTATTCGGGGTTTACAGCTTACCCTTCAAAGATGAGGTTGCAAATTTAGAGATAAGGGATTTATCTGGAGATGGAACTGTAACGGTTAGGGTAAATGAAACAGATATTTCTCTGAAGCCTGGTGGAAAATGGGAGTCAACATTTAAAACAATTTTTAGGCATGAGGGAGGAGTAATAGAGGTTGAAAAACGTATCACCCTGAAAAACCATGGATTCGTAAAACCTGAGTTAACCTCTCTGGGTTGACCCCTTCAAGTTTTTAAGAGGTAAATTACACAACATAGAAATCTTCTAAAAATGTGAAGAGTTTCCACTTAATGGATTCTTGAGTAATTGCTGGTGTGGTGTGATGTTTGATTTAGGGAAAATTCCAGGTTATAAGCCAGGTGTCCCCCCTCTACCCCTGTGTGAAGTTGATTTTCTCGATGAATTGACTTTAAATTGGGGTGAGAAATGGGGAGCCCAGTCATCAGTTGGGAAACTGAGAAAGGTGCTTGTCCATGAACCAGGTGAAGAAACAGCTTCCCCTATAATATCTAAGGACCCTGCACTTTTCAATTTACCTGAGGGTATACCTGACCCTGAAAAGATGAAGGTGCAACATGGCATGCTAGTTGAAGCTTTAAAGGGTGAAAACGTTGAGGTTGTTTACCTTGAACCTAAGAAACCACTTATAGGGACATATGGGATCCCTTTAAGATCAGCTTGCTACACAAGGGAAAGCATAGTTATTAGGGGAGGAGCTATAATTGAGAGGCCGGCACCGGTTTACAAGAAGGGTTTAGAGGTTTTCCATGCTAAGAGATTAATGGAGCTTGGTTGTCCAATTCTTTACATGGTTCACGGTAAGGGTTGCTTTGAAGCAAGTAATCTGTGGTTCCTTGATCGTAAAGGTGAAAAAGTCATTATAGCTGTTGGATTAAGAACTAACATGGATGGAGTTAATCAGGTTAAACCAATCCTTGAAATGGCAGGTGTAAAAGAAGTACATGTTGCCCATTTACCAGGTTACTTAAGGACAAGGGAATGGCAAGTAGGGGGTTCCTCAGGGGTTTTCCACTTGGACATGGCCTTTGGAATGGCTGATGAAAATTTAGGGGTGATTTATCCCGGTGGAATGGGCTACAACACCATTCAATACCTGGAAAACCTTGGAATCAACTTAATAGAGGTCCCGGAAAAGGAGCTCAGGAACTGTGCACCCAACATACTTCCAGTTTCACCTGGAAAAGTAATTATTCCCTCTGGAAACCCAGAAACCTGTAAAGG
>JAOZFL010000009.1 GCA_027491455.1 Thermoproteota archaeon
CCAACTGGCACCTATACATGCAGCCATGGAGGCTATTTCATCCTCCATCTGGATAAAGATACCTCCAACCTCTGGCATGCGTTTAGCCATGTGTTCCATTATCTCACTTTGAGGAGTAATTGGATAACCTGCGAAAAAACTGCAGCCAGCAGCCAATGCTGCTTCAGCACAAGCAATGTTCCCCTGCCAGAAAAAACGGCCAGGTTTCACTGTTTTAACCTTTATGAGCAAACAAATCACCTTCTAACTTAAAGGTTACTTTATCTCTGAAGAAACAAGTTCCCTTGCAGTGTGGAAACCATTAGTTTTTAACCCTTATCTAAACGATAACTTGGAACATTTATAAACATTTTCATCTTTCCCTCTATTTTTTTAATCTATGTTTAATTCCTAACGATTTTAAATTATTGAATTTTTGGGCTTATTCTTAGCATCTTTATTCGGAAACTGTTTTGGTTGAAGCTTCAAAATCCGTGAAAGGGTAAAAGTGGGGCTTCAATGAACTTATAATGATTAGTGAAAAAGGGGGATTTAGTAAATTACATTTTATTCAGGGCATTGAGATACCTCACTTTTCTTCTCACAATGAAAAGGAAATCAGGCTCCGACATCAACACCTCACGGAACACATCGACTCAGAAAACCACGTGAACACCTTTAAAAACAACTAACTAAGCCAACCCCTGAAAAACCAAAACAAATAAAGACAAAACACCAAGCACAGAGTTAAAACAAGGAGTCTCGAAGAGAGGGAATTGAAGGAGCTGCTGACTTTTCTTTCCTGGGGTTTTGTTTAGTTGTTGGATTTGACCACTTCCATAATTTATTTCCTTTGCTTTTATCATGTGATCTAATTTCCCTAAATTGCAACTACTGAAATTATTTATTTGACCTCGGTCCTCTTATTTCAGATGCTTCAACAGCTAAGTCTATGTAGTAACTTCCTATGTCTACTTCGTTTAGCTGTTCAACGTTTGGAAATTCTTGGACAACATTTGATTCTAAGAAGTAGATCGGGATGGAGGTATCACTGATAACTTCATCCACTATTTCAACGGCTTTGACGCATAATTCGTCGTTGATATAGGGTCTAACTGCGTGTTTGAACTGAGACCAGTGGTTTATTTTCCTGTAACTAGGTTTCTTTCTCTCTTTTAGAAGATATTCGAATTTTTCCCTTAATCCCTGGTAAATTTTTTCAAGTCTCTGCTCATATTCAGATTTCTCGGTGGGTAAAATGTAGTCTAATCCGAATATTCCGAAATGGTTTCTCGGTAGGAATACATTGAGTGTTTCTTTAACTACCCTTTTTAGGCGATTGTTCTCCTTTAAAGGAATCGGTACGCCTGGATTTACTCTTGCATGTGTGTTTTTTATGAGAGCTTTACTTAGCCTAGCTATTCCTGCAATGTATTCTGGTTCCTTTCCAGGTTTCTTCACTCCGACAAGTCTTAAATCGAAGAATGAGGGAACATGTTTTTGGATGATTGATATGGATGAGTTCAACGCCATTTTCTCATATAACTCTTCCCCGTTGTTTATCAATCCAATTCCTTCACCATGCGAACCAATGAGAGGCTTTAAGATCATGGGGTACCCTATTTCCCCTTCCAGTTTCTCCTTTGCTTTGATGTATTTAGGTTTATAACAGAGCTTTTGTCCATGTTTATTTAGCCGAGCAGCGTACAATGAGAGAAAAGTTGGAAGTGGATAAAAAGAATATGTCTCCTTTCTCCCTAGAACTAGGAACGTCTTCCATTTGTTAATAAAAAGGGAAATTTCATCATATTGATTCACTGAGGGGACGCCTGTTTCTTTCAATGTAAAGGCTATTTCAAGCGTCCTAGATTTACTCCTAGTCCTCAAGACGGCGCAATCAATGTCTTCGAGGAAGTTTCCACTGTTAATAGATGGAATAACCTTTTCTTCAGAATCAACAACTTTTAAGTCGATACTTTTCTCTTTGGCCGCCCTGATTATGCTTTTCTCTTCGTATTTAAGTCCATCGTAGATCAACACCAACATGGAAAACAACCAGTTATGCCTCTTAAAATTTAAATAAGTATAGGTGGCTCTCTTACTACCAAAAGAGTTTAAATCTTAAAGTCGATTTGAGAACTCTTAAACAAAGAAATCTATATTTTGGTAGTTGCTTTTTAAACTTTCCAACTTTTAAAAAGGCAACTTTTTAATGTTAAAATTGATTTTTACTCTTCGATTTTATTTAATGGGAGTGTTCTCATGGAGGAAGAGGAGAAAGTTAAGTTTAGGGATAAACCCTTTGAGGTTTCAGAAGAAGAATGCTCACATGATGAACTTGAATTTCTAGGCTCTGAAAAAACCGAGGGTGGAGCTAACAAATACTATAGATGCTTGAAGTGTCGAGCTGTCATCGTTGTTCCCCCAGAGGGAGACGTTGCATATGTTGTTCCAGGGGTTAAAAACGAAGATACGTGAATCTCCATATAGTTCAATAAGTTTCGTTGTAATAGGGAGGTTGGCAAATGTAAACTGATCAGGGTTAAACCCTCCTAGAAATTCATGGAAATCTATGGTTGCAGAGCATTTTTTAATCGCTGATTCCCATTGAATTCCTTAACCATTTTAAAGTTGGATGATTTAAATTTTTGTTATGGTTGAGGTAAAATGGTTGTTCTTCTCTGTCCAAGGTGTAGAAGAGAATTCCCTTTGTTTCCCCCAAAGTATATGTGTCATGGATGTGGGGGGCTCCTTGAATACTCCTATAACTATGAGGAAATGAAAGAGAATCTTTTCCTTGAAGGCCCAATTTCTCAGTGGAGATATAAAGTGGTTTTCCCATGGGTTGATGAAAGTAAAATTATCAGTTTAGGCGAGGGAGGGACACCTTTACAACGTTCAAACCGTTTAGCAGGTAAAATAGGGGCAAAAAACATCTACTTTAAAGATGAAACTAGGAATCCTACATTTTCGTTTAGGGATAGATGTGCTTCACTCCTTGTTTCAAATGCCCTGCAACTATCCTACGACTCAGTTGTTTGCGCCTCAAATGGTAACCTTGGTGCATCAGTATCTGCTTATTCATCTAAGGCTGGTTTAGAGTGCCATGTAATAGTTCCTTTAGAGGTTGATGAGGGAAAACTGGCTCAAATGATGGTGTACGATGCAGACATTGTTCAAGGAGGAAGAACCCTTGAGGAAGCCGTTGAAAATGCAGAGAAGATGGAGAAGGAGAACAATTGGTATCAAGCAACCGCTGACCTGAACCCATTGGTTATAGAAGCACAAAAGGTTATTTCATATGAAATATTTGAACAAGGGGTTACACCCGACCTCATAGTGGTTCCAACTGGAAGTGGAGGCACAGCTTACTCCCTTTGGAAGGGGTTTAAGGAACTTAGAAAGTTGGGTTTCATCGATGAAACACCTAAAGTGGTATGTGTCCAACCTGAAGACTGTTCACCAATTGTAGATGCATATGTAAAGGGGTTAAATGTTGTGGAGGAAGCAATTAAGCCTCGTACAGTTGCACTAGCTGTACTGGTTTCAAAGCCTATATATGGAGAAAAAGCCCTTCAAGCAATTAGGGAATCTGGTGGGGTAGCTGTCTCGGTTTCTGACTATGAAATTTTAAGGGCCCAGAAGAATCTAGCAACTCTTGAAGGGTTGTTCGTTGAACCTGCTAGTGCCTCAACAGTAGCAGCAGTCATGAAAATGGTGAAGGAAGATGAAATTGATCGCGGTGACAAAATAATTTGCTTGTTAACGGGAAGCGGTTTAAAGGCTCCAAGCATAATAGATGAGTTCTCGAAAAGGAGAAGACTTAAGGGATTTGAAACAAAGGTTGGAATGAAAGAAGAAATTTTAATGCTGATTAAAAAGGAACCTGTCTACGGCTATAAGTTATGGAAAATGCTTCAAGGGAAAATAACGCTTCAAGCTGTTTATCAACATTTAAACCAGATGAAAAGGAAGGGTTTCCTTACAAGTTACACACAGAATGGCAGAAGGTATTTTAAGATAACCTCCAAGGGAATGAAGGCTTTAAAGGCTCTGGAAGAACTTAGGGGAATATAGCCTGTGGAGAAGGAAGTACTGCCAAGGTTAGCTGAGAAAGTTATCAATGGCGTTAAATCTCGATCCATAAAACATTGACCT
>JAOZFL010000101.1 GCA_027491455.1 Thermoproteota archaeon
ATCATTTTAAAGTTACTTAAGGATACATTGCAAGATGAATAGAAAAAATTTAAGTTACTTAATTTTTTAAAAAAAATTTTAAAAAGTGTTAAGAGACGCTTCAAGTTTTCTGCGGCGGCCACGTGAAACATTGATGTGTAGTGTTAGAAAGTAAAATTAGAGAAATAAATGAACAATGGTCATAGGTTAACCTTTTCCTTTGAGGTGAGAAGCGACTTGCAAATGAGAAATAAAAGTTTATGCCAGGTTCAATAGTTAATTTAGGTTCAGGGTCCCATGTTCACCTTAGCCATTAAAGGTTTCGGAGACACTTTAAAAATATCTTTAATAAAAGGAAAACGAAGTAAAGGTCAAAGTTAAAGGGGCAAATCTAAGCCTAGGTTCTATGTGACAGGATAAGTATCAACATTTAAAGTTTGTGAGGGACTTCTTTAACATAACTGTTATGATCCTTAAGGAGATTAATACATCCTGTCAACACTGTTTAAGAAATGTTGAGCTATACTAACAGGTTCTCCAACCAAATTTACATAGATCACCCTGATTCTTTTCACTAAGAACCGTTTTAAGCCTGAGAAGTCAGCATCTCTAGTTATAATGGTCAATTCAAGCTGAATGAATAGTTTAGCAAGCTCATTATTTCTTTATGTCAGGCTGAGCAACCTCGTTTATAGCGACAACCCATAACTAGCTTTAGGAAACTTTTCACGACTTGGAAAGATGTGTATTACCCTGAGCTTCTCAGGCCCCTCAGAATCAATGTATCTTACAGCTGCAACGGATGAACAGAATAAACTGTGGTCACATACGGCTCTTAACAAGGCGTCAAGGATTCTCCTCCATCCACGACTAGGTAGTTCCCTCTTAAAAGACAGATGCAGGGCTTCATCATGGAAAAGGTTCCCCATCAAATCCTAAACTCTGTAACCCCTTATTTTATTCTCTTTCCATTTTCAACTCTTCCAACACCCTGAATTCACATTGTTTCTTAAGTTTAAACTTGTTACGTAGAATCTCCTCCTTCAACAAATTTTGGTGAGTGAGCAGCATTCTATTCATTCATACAGTAGTAAAATATAAAGTGTTTCCTTAACCCAGTAACAAGTAGAGGGAAACCTAAAATAATTTCCTTTGGGGTTCGGGGAAAGGGAACCTAGATAAATGACCCAGGAGAAGAGGTGTTTATATCCGGTGAAAATGAGTGAGTAAAGCAAAATTGATTCAGGGAAGAGATATACTTGACATTTGCCCAGCCTTTATTCTTAGCGACGAAGATAAAAAAATAAGAGATCTAAGAGGGGACTCCAAAATATTAATTGTGGGGAGATATTACCCAAGGGTTTCAGGTCAATCTACATTTACAGCTAATATATCTGAGGGTTTAACCTTTATCGGACACGATGTAACAGTTTACACCCACTCATGGAAGAGATCAATTGATCTATGTTTCCTACAAAGGAATCCAAGCGACATAGTTAAATTATTAGGTTCAAAGGTGAAAGCTAAAACCTTTTCCAGTTATTTATCATCCCCAAAAATCCATGAAAACTTTGAGGGTCTCTCCCTCCTCGAAGAAATACTTGTTGAGGACTATGAACTCATAATAGCAACAGCAGGCGTTCCATACGGAGTCCTAGTTGACACTTTCACTAAGATCTTAAGCGGAGAATCAGCCATAATCTTCCAAGGATCCGACTTCTACAGAAACTGCAACTCCAACTTCAAAGATGGGATAATGGGTTACTATTATTTTAAAAGAACTAAACCATCACGGGTATTTGCCATATCAGAAATTATCCAGAAAGATATAATGGAAACCCTTGGGATAAAAGCGAAAATAGTTTACCCTCCAATTAATCACGTCACTGTTGGGGAGAAGGAAGCATTTAAAATAGCAGAGGAATACGGGATCCAGGAAAAACCCCTTGTTTTCTTTGGGAGACTATCAGAGGAGAAGGGAATAGACATCCTAAATGAACTGTCTAAAAAGTGGTTTGTGGTGGTTATAGGCACAGGGAAAACCCCCAGCATAGAGAACGGGTTAATCTTCACCAAACTCCTACCAGGTCAACAGTTCCATATACTCGCAGCCTGCAGGGTGCAGGGGGGAACTTTCCTTTACCTAGGCAAGGAAACCCTTTACTTCAAAGAAACATTTTGCATGGCAGCAGCGGAAGCAGCAGCACTTAAAGTTGGGGGTCTCCATGGATACCCAATCATTGCACTTGACAACCCCGCCTTAAGAGTATCAGTGCCATACTCAACCTTCTTCAAGGAATACTCTGAAATCCTAAAGGCACTAAAGAATAGAAAGGATGACTCCATTGAAATACAAAGGAACCATGAACATGTTAGAAGCAAATTCAGCGTTGAAAAAACAATTTCCAATCTAATTAAACATTTAACAGATAAATAAAAGGGGACAACGATGAATCACACTTTTACAATTCCAAGGGTCAAAGTCTTAAATTACACCAGTCAACAAGCAGAATAAGAACCTCTGTAGCCTCAGCATCACCCACTAAATAAATTTTCCAGTGAAAATAAATTTCCTTTCAAAATCCTTGCGGTTGACATCCTCCATCAAAAGAGGGAGGATTTCATTAAATTAATCTGTCACAAAAGCATTCCCATGTTAATTGTAAATAACTGAGCTGTCCA
>JAOZFL010000008.1 GCA_027491455.1 Thermoproteota archaeon
AGGTTTTTGAAAAGATCTACTTCTTTCTTTCCATCAATTTCCATGACTTCATGGAAAAGTTTTTCTGCTCTTTCCTTACCTATGTTTTCAGTTGTTAAACTGATAAATTTTTTCTTTAACTCCTCTATTGATAAGGGGTTTTCCGGTTCCCCCTTCGGTGTGTCTATGTATTCCTCTATGGTTCTTCCATTTTTCAATTTAACCTTTAAAAGTACGGGTTGCTTTGGCAGCAAACTGTTGAATTCGTCTCTAACCTTTATAAATGTTTTTTCCCTAACTTTGAGGACTTCTCTGTCTCTCAGTGAATCCTTTAAATCCTTAACTGTGAAGGCTCCCCTTATCAGAGCTGTCGCTATGCAGTGACTTAAACTGAACTTTGCCTCTTCAATTGTCCTTGGTTCTCTTAAACCAGCTATTTTAACTGCTTCACTGTAGGTTTCAACTTCAACTCTCTCTATCTCATTTTTCCCTGTTTTTCCATGGAGTTTCAGTGCTGCTTCAATGGATGAATGGGTGTGACGGCAGGATGGGTAGGGTTTAATTGAAACCTTTAAGATTTCATGTTCACCTAGGTTCTCAACTATTTTTTCAGGGTTAACATGGGGGGCAAAACCCATTATGAAACCTTGGTCTCCCTCAAAAATGGTTAGTGGAGATGCAACCCCCTTTTCGCTGAGCATGGATGCCATTACACCTAGCCATGCAGCATGGCTTGGTATTAGGGGTTTAAGGGTGGAGCCAACCTTTATGTATTCCCATAAACCTGAGGTCAGTGTACCAGCTGTTCCAAGGGAGTAAGCTACACCTTTTGAATCTAACCCCTGAATCTTTGAAGCAGATGCAGCTGCTCCGAAGGAGCCACATGTACCAGTTGTGTGCCATGTTTTGTAGTGTTCACGGCCAACTGCAACTGCAACCCTTATACATACCTCGTATCCAGCTACAATTGCCTCTACAAGTTCTTTGCCTGAAACCTTTAATTTCTCGGCCACTGATAAAGCTGCAGGGTTTACAACAGTTCCTGGATGTATTATTCCACCCATGTGGACATCGTCTAGCTCTGTTGAATGAGATGAAAATGCATTTAGAAATGAAGCTGATAAAGGGTTTGTTTTGCTCCATAAACCTATCACCGTGGATTCCCCTTCACCTTTAAACATCTTGGCTAGATACCTTAAATTTTCGTTTTCGGAGCCGTAAACTGTGCATCCAACCCAGTCAACCAGGAGTTGTTTGGCTTTAACCTTTACAGCTTTTGGTAGTTTTTTATATGTAAGTGACTCTACATATTCACCTAAAATTTCTGAAATGGTTTTCAAATTACATCTTTCCCTCCTTCTTTTTGATTTGATTTATCAGTTCCAGTGTCTTTTTTGCTTGCTTATAGTGTACTTCATCTATCATTCTACCGGCGTAAGTTGTTGCTCCAAGCCCCTTTGAAACAGCTTCTTCATACGCCTTTATTATTCCTTTTGCCTCCTCAACTTCTTTTTCAGTAGGTGTGAAAACCTTATTTATTATTTCAATGTGTGAGGGGTGAACAGCAAATTTCCCCTTGAATCCAAGTTTTGAGGCTGCTTCAGCTTCCCTTTTCAATCCATCTTTGTCAATTATTAAACCTAGGAATGGAGTGTCAATGGCTAGTTGATCATTAGCCCTTGCAGTGATTGAGATAATTGATCTTGGATATAGAAGCTCGTATTGGTTATCTGACAATTCAACGTAGCTTTTTCCAAGGTCCCTTAGAAAATCTGCTGCTCCAAATGAAATAGCTATTACTCTTCCATTTGAAGCAGATATCTCCTTTAAATTAGCTATGCCTCTCGCGCTTTCAATTAACGGGATCAGAAAAATTCTTTTATCTATTCCTCTATTTGCTTCTAAGTCTTCAATGATCCTCACGGTTCTTTTGATGTCTTCACTAGACTCTGTTTTCGGTAGAACAACTCCGTCAAGTCCCCTTTGAACAATGAATTCCAGGTCGTCCGAGAGTAAACCTGTCCCTACACTATTAACTCTTACAAAAATACTTTGATCTACAGGTTTACCTCTGAGATCTTCTAGGAAGTCTTTGATGAACCATCTGGCTGTTTCCTTTTCACCTATTGGCACTGAGTCCTCTAGGTCAAGGATTATTGCATCGGTTTTTTCCTTAACCGATCTTTTAATCATCCTCCAACTGTTTGCTGGGACGAAGAGAAGGGATCTAAGGATCATTTCTTTTCACCTAGAATTTCAAGCAGGGTTGAAGCTATTTCTTTTGGTTTATCAACTATTTTCACACCTGCATCCCTTAAAGCCTCTATCTTACTTTCAGCGGAGCCTCTTCTACCGGTGATGATTGCACTTGCATGGGAGAATCTAACTCCTCTTGGCAGGAACCTGCCTGCTATATAAGCCACAATTGGTTTTCTGATCCCCCTAGCTTTAATTATTTCAGCTGCTTCTTCCTCTTGTATACCTCCTATTTCACCGAACAAGGCTATTCCACTTGTTTCATTGTCTCTCTGAAACATTTCTAGGAGTTCAGCTTCAACTGTTCCTAAAACTGGTTCTGCACCTACATGTATAGCTGTTGAAACCCCTAGCCCTGCTTTACTTATGCTCCATGAAATAGTTGTTGTTTGGCCGCCGCTCCTTGAAATAACACCGATCCGTCCTGGTTTAAAGGTTTCCTTTGCCAGTTCAATGGATCCACCGATCCACCCGAGGACAGCTTTACCTGGACTTATAACTCCAAATGAACCTGGCCCTATTACTCTTACACCCCTCCTTTTTGCATGTGCAAGTATAAAAAGGACGTCTTGAACTGGTACGTTCTCCGTGGGGATGAGGAGTTTCTCAACTCCGTTCATGATTGCTTCAAGGGCTGCTTCCTTGACATTTTGAGGTGGGACAAGGGTTACAGTTGCATCTATTTCCCCATGGTTCTCCAAGGCTTTCTCGACACTGTTGTAAACTGGTACCCCCCAAACCCTTTGTCCCCCCTTGCCAGGTGTAACCCCTGCGACAACCCTGGATCCATACTCCAACATGTATCTAGCTGCAAATTCACCTGTTCTACCAGTTATCCCCTGTATAAGTATCTTTGTCCCCTCATCTATGAGGATAGCCACTTGTCTCCCCTCTCTACAATGGAATATTTATTTTAATTGCTCCTCCCCCGCTCCAGTTGCAATTTATCTCGCATGCTAAGCATTCATTGCAAAGCCTACTTGCCTCTCCTGGGGGAACAGCTAAGACAGGTTTTGAATCAACTATTTTTAGGACGTTTCTGCCGTAGAGTCTGTCAGCTTTTACACAGGCAAATTTACATTTGGGAGCTATGCATTTATCGTAGTGGATGATTATTTCACATGTCCTTGTTTTGAAAGCCAGGAAATCTGACAATTTATCCTCCCCCCTTCAAATATTCATCAACCATTTCCTTTAACCTATCCACAATGAAATCTGTTTCATATATGTAGTCTCTGCCATAAAGTTCAAGTTTAATGGGTAGATCTCGGAGCCCCCTCCTTATTATTTCATGGGTTTCACTTTCTTTGTTGCCAGCTATCAGTATCAAGACTGGGAAACCCGGTTTATCCCTCAGTGACTCGTTGAATGCCTTAACAATGGCATGTGCATGGTGCCACTGCTCCTGACTTGCAATCACAGATCCCATCAATACATATCCAATTATCCCTGGCTGGGAGAGAATGGTTTTAATAACTCTGTAAATCTTTGAAGCCGGTGGGTCTCCACTTGTGTCAGCGTAGTTGGCTAGTTTAAGTCCTCTTTCAAGGAGTGCATCTGTTGCAAGCATTGCTCCTCCTCCCCCAATTCCATGGAAACCTATGCATCCCTTTGTCTCCTCTGTTAACTGGATGAAGTACCCTGTTCCCCTTCTATCCACTTGCTCGAACCTCCATATTTTCTTCTCCAGCTCAGTTAATTCTCTACCTATGTCTCTCCCTACCCCTAGTTCCCTTTGCCTAAAAAGCGAGTTGTCATCCACTGTTATTCTGCAGTCTCCTGCTACAAGTTCCCCCTTGGTTGTTTGAATTAAAGGGTTAACCTCAACTGTTAAGGCATCGTAATCCCTGGATAACCTGTAGATTTTCTCTGCGTAATCAGCTATTCCTGATGCTAGGTCACCGATGTTTGAGATTTCCTTTTTAATCTCTTCAGGGTTTAACCCTTTTACAGGGTCCACTGCAACTTTAATTATTCTCCAAGGCTCTTTTTCAGCTGTTTCCTCTATGTCTACTCCTCCCTTGTCATTGAAAATGAAAACCTGGCTTCTCACCTTAAAGGAGTCGTCAACAGTTATCCCTAAATAAAGCTCCTTTTCAATGCTCAGTTTTTCCTCAACTAAGATTTCTTTGACTTTGAAACCCTTTATGAGTTTACCTATTAGTTTCTCAGCTTCTTTTTCAGCTTCTAATTTGTTTGAGGCGAACCTTATGCCTCCAGCTTTAAATCTACCTGTTGCATGTATCTGAGCTTTTAAAACAACTGGGAACCCTATTCTATGAGCTGATTCAGCTGCTTCTAAAGGTGTCCTTGCCACAAACCCCTTCGGCACCTTTAACCCATATTTTACAAGTAATTTTTTCCCTTGATATTCATGAAGCCTAGCCAATTACTTCGCTCCCTCCAAGAGATTTATAGACGAGGGAACCTACATCTACAACCTTTACTTTCCCCTCAACCCCCATAGTTTTCACTGCGTCGCTTAACATGACTAGGCAGAAGGGACATGCTGTTGCAATCACGTCTACTCCTAGGTTAAGGGCTTCTCTTAACCTTTCCATTGAGGATCTTTCACCGTGGGGAATGGATTCCTCAGACCAGAGTCTTCCACCTCCCCCACCGCAGCAGAAACTGTTTTCCCTGTTCCTTTCCATTTCAACAAGTTTAATGCCTGGCAAGGATTCAAGGATTTCCCTCGGCTCCTCAAACACCTTGTTTATTTTCCCTAGATAACAAGGATCATGGTAAGTGACAATGCAGTTGCTTCCCTGTTTAAAGGTTAGTTTCCCTTCATCAACTAGGTT
>JAOZFL010000133.1 GCA_027491455.1 Thermoproteota archaeon
ATAGCATCAAAACCTGTTCTTACCTTAACTCTGAAAGCCGTTCCTTTTCCTTTAACCAGAGGCGCTCCATACACAACCTGAACCGGCTCCACAGAAATTATTTCTAAATCCTCTCCAGAACGTGTATAAAGTTTTTCGTAGCTGTTCCACACAGCATTTCCTGCCATATCGCAGACCTTAACTCTGAGATTTAGCTTTATTTTAGCCACATCGTTTATATTACCAATCACTTCAAAAAAATCAATATCATCGGGGTCTTTAATTATACATTCTGAAGTGTTGCACTCTTTAGAGAAGTTGCTAAGAACTAAGGTTTGTTCAGGCTCTGTAATTTGTAGTGGTCCATTTTCATCAGAAATAAAGCCAAATGTTGTCATATTTAGCCAAAGTTTTATAGATTGGATACCGTTCACATCAAATCCTGTAACCTTAATCTCGGGGTAAGTACCTGTTTCCCATGGGTGGTAATAAAGCAGTTCATCCCAGCTTGGAGGGAAAATTTGGCCTACTGTGATGTAATACTTGGACCATTCAAATCCATTGGTTCAAAATAAAAGTCATAATCCCTTGCATACGGCTCTGTTGCAGGAACGAAATTGCTTTTGGCTGCTCTCCAACTGCCCTGCCATGGGCATTCTTCTCCATAAGGCTGATAGACAGGCTGGATCAGATAGCTTTTATTGCAGGGGACATAGATATGATATTTCATAGGGCCAGGCATTCCATATCTCTCCTCACCTGCCCAGATTCTAGTTAGATTGGTGTCATAATAGACTTCGCCACCTTCCTTACATCTATAAGTTGGTGGTAAACAAGTATAAGGTGGGGTTGGCAAACAACCTCCTCCAATAACCTCAGCCTCACAAGCTTTAACAGCGAGGGTTTTTGAATAATACTTGAAATCGTAAATCGTTCCAGATATGAAGCATTGAAGTTCTGGGGTAACTTCTGGAACTACTTCCCTTAGAGGTCGAGGAGTTATACCACTGATATTCAAAGTTTTCTCAGCGGAAACCCCTCTATTACCAGCCTGATCAAAAGCTTCTGCCATGTAAGTTAAAGTTCCTGCTGGATAGCGACCCGCTTTAAACCTGCACTTCCAGATACTCTCTCTTTCATCAAATTCTGGAGGTTCACAAACTTTAACAGCAGTATTATTTACATAGATTACAATTCTAGTAACATTATTATCATCAACTGCAGTAGCTGAAAATGTGATATTGGTTAAAAAGGTTATATCTATAATCGGGTAATGAACAATATTAACAGTTGGTGGAGTAGTATCTTCTAAAGGTACCTCATCAGGACAGCCATCATTCATCATGGTAATCATTGAATGTTTCTGGGTCATAAGGACATTGATCTAAACAATTTTTTATTCCATCTTGGTCAGAATCTTTCTGATCTGGATTATAAACATCAAGGCAGTTATCACATTTGTTACCTACCCCATCCCCATCTTCATCTTTCTGTTCTGGATTGTATTTGTAAGGGCAATTATCCTTTTCATCAGCAATTCCATCCTGATCTGTATCTTTAATAGCAGCTAAAACCACTAATGAACAGCCATGCCAGTTTTCAGGGCCAAATTTTTCTCCAGTTGCTAATGAAAGATGATATGAAGGCCAGACGAGCCAATTTCCAGCTTTATCCAAAGTTTTTGAAGCTTGAATTGAAACCGTTTCTCCAACTTTTAAAACAGTATTTACACGAGTAAAACCAAAAGAGGCATCCTGACCATCAGGATCTTTGGCTGCAACAAAAATTCCCTTAGAGCCAAGATTAATGTCATATTGACCATAATTCTGCAGGTCAAATTTTACAGTAATTGTGTCTCCTTCTCTTAAAAGAGAAGGTCCGCTGACACTGAAATTGGTTAACCTCAATAAATCCTCAGATGTATCAGGTCCTTCATAATAACAAAGAGTTTCTGCCTTTACAGAGACCAAGAGCAATAACAAAGTTATTAAGACAAATCCACCAATCGTAGGCTTGCTTTAATATAGATGCTAATTGACAATAGCCTACAATTGTTTATATGTTTTAACAATGTATCTCTTCTTATTTTCATCCCATTTATCTTCTTTAATTCCCTTCATTAACCTCTCAGAAACTACGAGGTAGTTTAGCTGGTTACAGACTTTATATAAATCCTTCAACCTTAAATTGAGCCAGTTAAATTTCTTAAACTCATTTTTACAAACAACCCTGAAAGGTTTGCTATTAACATCAACTCTTATGGCAATCTTCGGCAACTCTTTTTTTAGCCTCCACCTTGCAACAATCGGTTTCTGAACTTTTTTGATAGCTTCTTCAACACCTTCATTATCTAAAACAACCCTTAAGATTATCTCTACAATCGTATTCAACCTATCAGGGACACCAATTGTATCTCCCCTTAACAAAATTTTTAGGGTGTCCACTTATTCCTTCATCTAATCTCCACTGAATCACCTCCATATCTCAAACAGACAACTAATTCAAATTCCCTTTTAAAGGGACACTGCAATTTTTCTTGAAATAAAAAATAGAGTAACTATAGACTCGAAAAATTAATAAATCTCAGCGATTCTTACTTTTCTCGGTGATTAGAATGAGATTACAGAATGTCGCTAAGAAAGCTTACGGTTTTAACCGTTAGATGAATTAGGGGAGGCGGGTGGGTTGTTATCTTTGTCGATAAGTTTAAATATATCAACAACATAAAGTTGATAGATGGACAACTATCAACATTCAAGGAACAAAGTATATCTAATCCAGTACCATTTGGTTTGGTGTCCTAAGCGTAGAAAACCAGTCTTAGTTGGAAAAATCAAGGAAAGATTGGAGCAGATAATATATGAAGTTGCTGATGAATTAGGAATTAAAGTTCTCAAGCTTGCTATAAATCCAGACCATCTCCATTTATTCGTTTCAGCCTATCCAACAATTCCCGTCCACAAAATTGTGAAAAGGATTAAGGGAAGAAGTTCTCGAATCTTAAGACAGGAGTTTCCAGAGTTGCTTAAGCTTCCATCGCTATGGACTCATTCGTATTTTGTAGCAACAATTGGTAATGTTTCAAAAGAAAGAAACGATTGAGAAGTATATTGAGGCTCAGAAGGGGAGATAATGTTAGTTAGAAAAGTCATCAAGGCTAAGATAATAGATGAAACAAATAATGGGAAGCTTGAAGCTTTGGAGAGAGAATACACCAACTTCCAGAAAGCTTTGAGAGGAGAAGATGTCAAGCTTTATTCTGCAACAAAACAGCAAGCTGAAAGATTGCTTAGAAAAATCAGAAAGCAGAATGGTGGAAAGCTTAAGCAAAAGGAGTATCCTCTAATTCTAAGAAACGATGTTTACAGGATTTGAGATGTTAGAGCAACAGATAACAATCTATCTAAATACTGGATTAAGATACCTGTTTATGGAATTAGAGGAGGAATAAAACTACCCATCAAACCCCATTGCGAAATAGATATGAGCTGGAAGTTTAGAGAAGCAAAGGTTTTCAGAAAGAAGAACGATTGATTTGTCCATATAACAGTCGAGAAAGAAGTTGAAATCAAAAAAGAATACAGCAACATCTTAGCTATTGATTTAGGGATAAGAAGAATTACTACTGTTGTTTCTACTGCTGATAGAAGACCAAAATTCTATGGAAAGGAGCTTAGAAGAGTTAGGGGGCCTCTATTAAATCAAACTTAATATAAGGCAACATTGGAAAGGGAACCTTTAAAGGAGAAAACTTCAAAACAACAGCTAAAGCAGCTAGCATTGCTGTTAAACAAAGCCTAACAACTTTACTATCGCTAACCATAGAACCACCTCTGACACTGAACGCTAATAAAAAATGACAAAAAAACAAACTTATTTATAAAATATATTGAATTTATTATGTTAGATTAATCATATGTTAAAGCCTTCTAATTCGCTCTTTTAGAGTTACTTGTCGATGAAGGCAAAGCCTCTCTCTTTGAAGCAGTAAACTTTTCAGTCGTTTTTGTTAGGGAGAAGTGCAGTTTGATCCGTTGTTGGAATTGAAAGAACTAAAAGTTAAAAGGAATGAATCTTTTTAAGTTCAATGTGAAAAATAAGGGGAAGCAATGTGGATGGAGGGATTTGATTTCCTTGTCTCATGAGTTTTACCGTGTTGTTAAGGGAAGGAGAAGTATACGTAAATATTCAAGGAGAAAGGTGCCTGAAGAAACTTTAATCCGTGTCCTAGATGCTGCTAGATGGGCGCCGTCAGCCCATAACTCTCAGCCTTGGCGATTCATAGTTATCACAGATGAAAAGTTAAAGCTTAAATTGGCAAGGGAAATGGCTAATGCTTGGTTTAAGGATCTCTTGAAAGATGGATATCCAATTGAAGAGATCAGGGTTTTAACTGAGGGATCAGTGAAACGTTTCACTGATCCCCCTGTACTGATTGTTGCTTGTTTAACCATGGAAAGTATGGATAGGTACCGAGATAAAAGAAGGAGTAAAGCTGAATATTTAATGGCTGTTCAAAGTGTTTCAGCAGCTATCCAAAACATTTTGTTGGCTGCTTATAGTGAGGGATTAGGAACATGTTGGTTTTGTGCTCCCCTTTTCACACCTGAAACCGTCAGAGAAGTTTTAGGTATCCCTGAAGAAGCAGATCCTCAAGCCTTAATAACCTTGGGGTACCCAGCTGAGGAACCTATCCCACCTGAAAGGTTGAAATTAGAGGAAACAGTTTTTTTCAATGGTTGGAGGTTGAAAAGATGATTACTGCTTTAGCAGGGGGAGTTGGAGCAGCAAGGTTCCTTCAGGGAGCCATAAAAGTTGTTCCGCAAAACGAATTAACAGTGATCGTGAACACCGGGGACGACATCGAACTTTTTGGTTTACACATTTCACCGGATATCGACATAGTAACATATACATTAGCGGGCTTAGTCGATGAAGAGAAGGGGTGGGGTGTTAAGGGTGATTCCTTTAACTGCTTAAAAATGCTTGGGAGATATGGATATGAAACATGGTTTCAGCTGGGGGACATGGACCTGGCAACTCATATCCACAGAACTTTACTCCTGAGGAAAGGAATGTCACTGTCAGAGGCGACATATAAGATCAGTCGATCTTTAGGGTTAAAAGTTAAAATTATACCCATGACAAATGAAAAATTCAGAACATTTATCAAAACAGATAAAGGACTAATGCATTTCCAAGAATTCCTCGTGAAAAGGAAAGCCAAAGATAAAGTTCTAGGAATAGTATTTAAGGGAAGTGGAAAAGCCAAGCCAAGCCCAGACGTGATAAATTCAATTATAAACTCGGAAATAATAATTATTTGTCCAAGCAACCCAATTGTCAGCATAGGCACAATTCTATCATTAAGAGGGGTAAGGGAGGCTTTAAAGGAAACATGTGGAGTTGTAGCAGGTGTAAGCCCCATTATCAGGGGAGCCCCCTTAAAAGGACCTGCAGACATATTAATGAAGGCTTTAAACATAGATGTATCGGCTTATTCAGTGGCAAAGCTTTACAGGGATTTCTTAGATGTATTCGTAATCGATAACCAAGACAGAGATCAAATAAAGGAAATCGCTTCCCTCGGGATAAAGGTTTACACAACAAATACAATAATGAAAACCTTAAAAGATAAAGTTCACTTAGCTAGGTTCACTATAGAGAAAGCTAAGCAGTGTATGAAATAAATCAAACAAAGAAGTTTAAACATAACTGTGGGTCACCCTTCCATACACATTAATTTTTGATGGGTAGAGTGCTAGTTAAAGTAACTGTATAAACTCCATAAGGCGAAAGCCATTATTAATGTAAGGGAAGCACAGGTTTCAGCCATCAGGAAGAGGCTACCTGCCCTAATTCACCTCGTGAATAAATTCATAAGCTTTTTTAGTAGCAGCAAAATTGTAACTTGGAAGTCAAATTAAAAACCCTTTAAGGTTATCTGTTTACAAGTTAATTTTTCTTCTACTTATCCTTAGCTCTCTTTTGAAATAAAGGCTGCTCCGAGAGTAACCTAAAATGGATATTAAATCTTTTTTCCAACTTCTCTTTTACTAAGGTATTAGTTGAGAGGTATTTCTGTGTGTATGTATCTGTTCTCAAACTGAAAAATTCCTGTAGGTCTTTCTCAGTGTCTATATCCAAGGCGACTCTGGGGAGGTAGCATGTTTTAACTTTCAGCCCACGTGAGAAAGCCTTTTCTCTATGTCTTTTGAAGCTTTCCTCGCCGAAAAGTGGAGGGACAGCTGATGGTGGATTCATTAGCAAAGCATTTGTCCCCTTCCAGTCTTTTGAGGGACTAATAACTATGCATCGTCTTTCCATTTGGTTAATAAGGAACTCCAAATCCTCCGGTTTAATCATGGGTATATCACTCGGTATTATAAGGACAGAGGAATCCTCATCCCTGACATATGTTTCTATAGCTTCTTTTATCGCGGAATTTAACCCTTTGAGTGTTTTCTCCTTTAAAAAAGAAAATGAGAAATCTTTAGCTATTCCTTTAATTCTCTGGTCGCAACTAACCACAATTACTCTTAGTCTAAAGTTAACTTTTTTTAAGGTTGTTAACACATCTCTTAACATATGGATAGATAAATTTACTCTTTCATTTAAGGTTAAAAGCTTTGAAAGTCTTGATTTAGATTTCTCCAATGCCTTCACTGGGACAATAACATAAACCTGCAATGTAAATCTGTACCCCACAAGTTTACCCTTTTATTGCAGAGATCATAGACCTTATTTCCTTTCTTATCAATAAAAACTCAACAATGGTGGCTGAAATAATTACTTCTATGAAAGCCTTTGTGTTAATGGCAATTGTTATGGGAATTAAAGCAGGGAAAGGGACTCCACCGACTATTCCAGCCCAGAAAAGAATAGAGAACCATATAAATGGAGTTTCTGCAACCTCGCCCATCACTCCGGAGATAATTGGGGAAAACCTTCTATTTGCAACGACACCAGCTATATACCCAAGAATAGCGTTTCCCAAAGGTACAAAGGGATTTTTTATGTACAGCGCTGTGACCGAAATTAAACTTAAGAAACCAGTTAATGCACCCCATACAGGACCTAAAGTTACAGCGACTAAAAGGACAGGTAACTGGGATAAATGAAAGTCTACGGATACCCCTGGAGCTGAAATAGGTAACTTAATAGCATATAACCCTAATAAATTCCCCACTGAGCCCATCACAGCCACGAAGGCAAGCAGTTTAGATGTTACCTTCATCCAATCACCTTCACATTAATGGCAAAAGCAATTTATATATGACCAAAAAACAAACTTGTTTATAAAATATATCGAATTTATTATGTTATATTAGTCATATATATGAAAAGGGGGGGCTTCAAGAAGAGCTTCACCCCTTAATTAAAAATAAAACCATGAAAAAATCATAGTAAACAAAGACAACCGTTTCAACCATATCTCAGCTCATATTTTTTAATCCATTCAACGACTTCAACTTATCTTCCATGAAGCATCTAGCAAACATGGGGAAAGCTGGGTTTTTGGTTAGTGTCGGAGATTTCAGAGCCTTTTCACCCTCAAGGAACCTTTGCAGAAAACATGAAACAATTCATCAGTTAAATATGTTAGATGTTTTGACGGGAAACATAAAGCTTAAAACTGTTTCCAAGGAACTTGGAATAAATGGAAGGGGATTCGTTGAAAAAAGCTTGGAAACCTATGAAATAGAGCCTCGGGGAGAAACAGAGTGAAAAAAGAGTATCCGCTTCAATACAATTCTAAATTTAAAGAAGAGGGTTCCTATGAGGAGTAAAGGTAAACCCGCAGATTTAAGCGTTGAAAAAGTTGTTAAGAGGTTTATGAAGGAGGTCAAGAGGATTCTGGGAAATAAAGCAGTGGCGGTTGTAGCCTTCGGAAGCAGGGTTTGGGGGGGCTACAAAAACAAAAGCGACTACGATCTAATAGTAATCCATAGAACAAGTCAAAGGGAAGCAGAAGAAGCTGCTGCTGAAGCTTCACTCATAGCATCAGCTGAATTAAGGGTCGGAATCGAGCCGATAGCATTAAGCCTCTGCGAGTACAAAGATAACAGTAGATACTTGGTTGCCAGGTGTAAAAAGAATGGATTAACATTCTACTTCAACGGAGGGGAAACCGAAGCCAAACGCAACGAAGCAGTGGACATGCTGATGCTTGCTGAAGAATTTCTAGAGGTGTCAAAATTGCTCCTAAGGTTTAAAATGTATAGAGGGGTTGTTGATGAAGCCTACAACGCAGCTGAACTAGCTGTTAAAGCTTTAATGCTGTGGGACGGCTATGACATACCTGGAAGCCATGGAGGGGTAGTAGGAGAGTTTGGGAGGCTCTATGTTATAACTGGTAGAATGGATAGAAGCTTAGGGAGGCTCTTAAGTATATCGCTGGTGAAAAGGAACAGGGCAAGGTACGATGCCAGGGCAGAGATAAAAGAGGAGGATGCAAAAACTGTGCTCAGAGCAGCTGAGGAATTCATAAAAATAGCGAAACAAAGAATTAAATGAGAGAGAGGACAACAAGAAGCTAAAAGTACATTGTCACCATGATCTAGTGAAAATCATGTTGTTTTGATCATACAATTGAAAAGATATTTCCATCTCCTAAATTGGCATTGTTACAAAGCATTTTTCAGCCTTACCTAGAAAACCGCTATAACACCCAGACTTTTAGATATTTTCTTTCTGTATATTTCCTTAACAATAAAATGTGTTTTATTTAATATAATATGTAAAAAAGTAAAGTTTTTATTATACTTTTGTATAAACCCTTTTAGCTATGATAGATGACATTGCATTTAGGGTATTAAAGAAAATTAAGGATTCTGAAGGGGCACGTTTTACCGATTTGCTTGGTGTAGTCGGTAATCCTAGGACTCTAAGCAGGAAATTTAAATTTTTAATTTCAAAGGAGCTAGTTGAATTTAAAAACCATTTTTATAGACTAACCGAGAAGGGAGAGGTGTCAGAGGAGCTGCTTGAGAAAATAACAGATATACTTGAAGACACTGGACTTCATTTAATGAACATTGATAGAATCCCGCATAGGGTTTATGGTCCCCTTATTGAAAGGTACTGTAAAATTCTATATGAACAATTGGGAAGTAGGCTTGTCAGCATTGCTGTTTTCGGGTCAGTGGCTAGGGGAGACTGGAGAGTAGATAGCGACATAGACTTATTGGTTATCGCCAAGGGTTGGGATAAGGTTCCAGCTTGGAAAAGGATAAGGGAACTCTTAGAGCCGAAAAAAAGGCTCAGAGAAACAAGGGAATATAAAGAAGCTGTCAAGGCTGGGTTTCATCCAACAATACAACATTACCCATTAGCTGAAGGCGAAGCCTTAAAATTCCACATGGTTTACCTTGACATATGTATTGAGGGGATTATTCTTTATGAGAAAGAAGGGTTCCTCTCAAAGGTAATAGAAAACTTACGTCAAAGGTTACAAGCTCATGGAGCTAGAAGAATAATTATTCCAGGGAAGGAACAATACTGGGTTTTAGCTGATTTAAAAGCAGGGGAGGCTATCGATTTTGACGAACATTGATATAGCCTTATCTGGTATCAAAAGGGCAGGTAGGTGACTTCAAGGGGCCAGGAGAGCTATGGAAGATAAAAGATTTGACGATGTAGTTTACTGCCCCCAGCTGACCGTTGAGCAATCCGTGAAATCTGTTTTAATTTCACTGGCAATTGTTTACCCCAAGGGACATGATGTCAGCGAGGTTTTCATTCAATTGGCTAAGAGGAAAGATTTACCTAAATGGTTCAGGGAAAAAGTTAATTTGATAAGTGAAACCATGGTTGAATTAGCTGAACTGAGAGAACTAGCAGGATACGGCTTTGAAAAAGGTATAGACGCAAATTATTTCGAAAACTATGCTCCAGAAGCCCTTAAAAAAGCTGAGGAAACCTATGAAACCTGTAGGAAACTATTAATCCAACTTTTTAAAAAGGAAAATTTCCACGGGTGGGGAATATGAAGGAACAAATTAGAAATTTGAGTTGTAAAGGTGTTGATGTACTTGTAAAGAGACTTAGAGACATTAGAGAGAAGCTTATAGGGTTAGTTTCCAAATTAAGCGTTGAAGAGTTAAATTTAGTTATATGTGGGGACTGGACAGTTAAAGATGTTCTAGGTCACATAGCTAGTTGGAGAGAAGCTGAACTGCAGATTATTAAAGAGGCGTTGAAGGAGAAACCTAAGTTCTCCTTCTATTTTAAATCAAAAGAAGACCTTGACAAATGGAACCAAGACCAAGTTGAAAAGAAAAGGGGTTTAACCTTAAAAGAAGTAATTAGAGAACTTGAAAGTATAAACGAAGAATTCATAGGTTTCTTGGAGAAACTGGGAGATGAGAAACTATATTATAAGTTTAAGCCGCCATGGCAAGGCGAAACAACGATTAAAGGATGTGTAGAAGTTGAAATAAAACATGAGCAACATCACTTGAATAAAATAGCTGAGAAGACAGGTAGACAAGTGAATTAATTAATGAGAACTAGATAGTTGAACTGAAAGTTTTTCCTTCTGCTTCCATGGGCTTTGAGGATTTACCGGTGGAGAGAACATGGTTATGATAAGTAATGACAGAGTTGAACTGTTCAACTCCTCTACATTTAAACTGGTTCAGGGGCTAGGGCAAGTGGTTTAACAACCCGTGTTTTTTTACCTGTCTTTTTCCCTCTTTTCCTCAAATTTTCTTCTCCAGGTAGGGGGAAAACATCGGGTGATGAAGCTATGAATAAACCTGAAGCTGTTAGTTTCACACATTGTCTTCTGCTTTCATACCATGTTTCCACTAGGCCTTGGTCATTTAGAAGCTTCACATGATACCCTACCTTTGCTAGGATCTTGGCGTATTTCGCTCGGTTAGCTCTTTTATCTAAGGGTACGTCTTCACCTAGGGCTCTTGCAAGCTCTTCTAGTGAAGGAGAGAAACCGTTTAGGTCTTTGTAGAGGGTTCTGAGGATTTTTATACCTATTTTAGACCTTTTACCCAGTGGAATTACAGGTATCTCATAGACTCTGCCTGCTTTTTTAGCTATTACTTCCATCCTCGTATATTCATCTGCTGAGACATATATTGGTTTTGAACCGGTTAGAAAAGATGCTACCAGGGCTGCACTGGCTACAAGTCTTGTTCCACCTGTAATGTTCACAATTACCTCGTTTCCTCTTTCTCTTTCCCTCTTTAAAACCTCGTAGATACCTTTAAAAGCCTCGGTGAAATCGAAAAAGTTAACATAAACCTCCTCCATTTCCGAAACAACATATTTTAACTTATCCTTAATCCCGGAGATGAGGCCATTAATTACCTCTTCAACCTTCCTATTATAATCGAAGACCTGGCTGTTCCTGATAATCACAACTTTTTTTGCAGGGTGAGCTCTATACCCTTGAAGAATCCTTTCTTCCTCTAACCCCTGTAAAAATATATAAACCTTTTCCACCACGGCGAAAAACACCGGTTAACTACTTTATTACAATTACACATGGAATAGCTGTTCACACATGATGTTAAAATTATATTTTAATATGTTAAGATTTTCTTTTATAGTATAGGAAATTATTTTTTAAGTATAAATATATTTATGTTTTTTCGATTTTGCTTTTGTTATTTTGATATTTGTTTTCTAGTTTAAGTTTTTTTTCTTTTTGTCAGGGTTTTTTTCTTGATTTTAAGGCTTTAGAGAAGCGTAAAGCTTAAATAGACTTATTACATGTTTTTATTTTTTGTGTTTTTTGTTTTTATCTGTTTTTGGTGTTGAGGTTTTGAAGGTTAAAAATGTATTACAGGGGGAGGGCAGGGTTAATGTTGAGCAAAGTTTGTCCAGTGTTGCAGGCATCAGCGATGATTTCTTTGTTCTGCCATTAGATGTTTACAAAGGGGTCATTGAGTTTCTGAAAGGATTAGCTTTTCATAGGAGGAGATTAGCTGAGTTTCTAAGGGGGCGTCTAAGGGTTGGCAAAGTGAAGGATTTTAACTGTAGCGGTGTTTTTGGCGGTGTTGACGCCGGAGTTAATGGTTTAGATTTAGTTTCAGGTTTTTTCCCGGTTGTTAAAGCTGTTGGAGCTGTCTTTGATGGTTTTAAACTTATCAGGGATCCTTTACTAGTTTCCTCTTTTAACGAGGTGTTCTGGGTCGATGAAAGGTTCCCTAAGCTCAGAGCTGGTCTCTTAGGTTTTAATTATCAGTTTAAGTTAGCTAGGGAGTTAATTGAAAGATTTGAACCAGATTACTTATTTTTCGATGGTCCCCTACTTATTAACAAGGTTTATTACCCTAACAGACTGGGTTCGTCAAGGGAGTATAAGGATTTGTTTTCTGAAACCGTTAAGGAAGCTGTTTCCTTGATTAATCTATGTAGAGATAGAGGTGTTAAACTGGTTGGTTTCGTGAAGAGGAGTAGAAGTGTTCATTTTTCAAGGTCTCTGCACAGTGTTTCCTTGTTTTTAAACGGGTTAAGCTATGAAATTGTTTTAAGAGATGTTTCACTGCTGAACTGCATGCTTAAACAGGGGGAGTTCACATATCCATTTAAGTTGAAAGGATTGATTGACAGGGTTTACCGTGAGGCTTCACGTCAAAATGGGGGATCCATAGGTATCTACGCTTTTTATGTTAAGACCAGTGGGAGTAGAGTTTACAGGGTTGAAGTCCCCAAATTCCTTGTTAGAAAGACAAGGGAAATAGCTTCAACCATTATGGGTTTAAGAGATCCATTAACAGGGGTACCCTTCCCAATTTATGAAGTTGATGCCTTAACAAAGGTTTCAAGGGACAGTGTTGCCTTGCAGTACATTTCTCTCTACTCTAAATTGATTAAAGAAGTTGAAAATGGAGATTTTAACTTAGACGACCTGGATTTACTGGATGTACAATTTGGAGAAGATCTTCAAAAGGTGAAAATCGGAGATGGAGCAAATAGGAAGAGTTTTGTCAGGTTCAACCGTTGACGAGATTCACTTTGTCGTTAATAAGGAGAAAAAGGTTAAAATAGGAAATTACTATGTAATTGAACACCCTGAAAAGTTCAATGGGCAAAATGGATGCTTCGTTCTTTTAAGAGTTTTTGACTCTTACCCATATAACCCTGAGATGACTATAGGGTCAGCTGGTCCATTAGCTGGGAGCAGAGGGATAAACACTGTTTATGGGAAGCACATGGAGTATTTTGTTGCAAGAGCTGAGCCTCTAGGCTACTTCGACGAAGAAACAGGTAAATTTAGGTCTTTAGAAGTTGTACCTGAAACATGGACCCCTGTCTATGAACCATCAAAGAGGCTCCTTAAAAGGGTTCTATGTGAATGGGATGTTAAGAGTGAAGGTGTTTATGTCCCTATTGGGAGGGGGCATGGTTTACCTATACCTGTCTACCTAGACCTTGCCTCAATTGCAAAGGGACATTTATTTGTTGCTGGAATGACTCGTTCCGGAAAGTCGAGTTTCGTGATAAATTTAATAAAGAAGTCCCTGGAGATCCTTAATCCCCCGGCTAGATTCGTGGTTTTAGATAGAAGAGGTGAATACGGGGTTTTAAATTCATTTGGAGCGAAAATTTTCACTTACAGAAGTTTCATACCGAAAAAAGAGGTTTTAGAACCTTACATAGTTGTTGATAGACTTGGCTTAAACAGGAATTCCAGTTTGGGGAGATTAGTGAGAGACGCAGTTGTTGAACTTCACAGGAGAAATGTTGAACTGACACCTGAAAACCTTTTAGATGCAGTTGAAAGCCTTGCTTTAACTCGGAGTCGAAGAAACCTGGAAAACGACCTTGAATACATTAGATGGGCAATTGATGCAAGAGGTTACTTCCTCAAAAGGAGAAATGAACCTCAACTTGACATAATAGATTTAATTTACAGAGAACCAGTAATAATAATTGATTTCTCAGTTGATTCAAATCTCGACGACCAATACATAACGGTAAGGGAATTAATCAAGAAAATAACTAGACACGCCATTAAAAGGAGAAGAGAAGCAGATTTCTCAGTTATAATAGTTGTTGAGGAAGCTCAGTATTTAATACCCGAGAAACTTGCACCCATCCTTGGAGACCCGTCATCAACAAGGGTTGACAAGGTTTTCATCGAATCTATAAGTCAAGCAGGAGGATACAATGTAGGGTTCATCGTAATTACACAAAGACCCGCCTACGTTTCTAAATCCGTTGTTTCCCAGTGCAACACGGTGCTTTGCTTCAGGTTGAAATCGGGAAATGATCAAGATGCAATGATAAGGTACTCAGAGTACGGTGGAAACTACATGAAAAGATATTTATCTGGTTTAGCTGACCACGAAGCACTTGCATGGGGTCTAGGTGTTCCCTTCCCATTCCCTGTACAAGTTGAAACAGACATAGAAATTTACCCGGAAAAATCAGTTGCAACTGCAAGTGTTGCATGGAGAAAAATGGCTGAAGCAAAGGAGAAAATGGAGAAAATCCAAATCATCTGAAGAAGCAACCTATTTTTGCCAAGGTGAAGCCTTACTGACTTTAGTCAGGAGTTCCCAGTGTTTAGAGTAGACTTTACGTCTGTCCCATCATCTGCTGATTTTTGAGGTTCACAGCTCTACTATCCCATAGAGCTCATTACCCTATGAGGTATATCTACACATACATTTAGGTCTCTATCTTAACCTATTCCACATTTTTTACATCTAAAACCCTTCCCTTACCCTGGGCAACATGCCCAGATTTACAATGTTCCTTGGATGTATTTCTGGTTTCCTTCTTCGTTAGATATCTTACCTCTATTCCTTTAAAGTTGTCTTTATACTCTATTTAGACTTGAAACTTGCTGAATGGCAAGCTATGAAACCTTCTGTCAGCTTCACTTAGAGGTGAACTGAAAATTATTGAGGTGAACCCAGAAACATAGGAAATTTATAAAGAAGTAGGAAGAATATTTACTCCAAACAGATATTTCCATTTTTTTAGGTGTACTCTATGCCTAAAAAAGTTTTAATAATAGCTGGAGACGGAGTTGAAGCCCAGGAAATCTTCTATCCATACTATAGGTTGAAGGAAGAGGGATTCGATGTCCACGTTGCAGCACCTTCAAAAAAGGATGTTTTATTCACAGTTGTACATGACTTTGAACCGGGATGGGAAACCTACAGTGAGAAACCGGGGTACAGGTTTCCTTGGATCACCCTTCCATTCAAAGAGGTTAAACCTGGAAACTATGATGGACTTGTCATTCCAGGTGGAAGGGCACCTGAGTTCATAAGAACGTACCCTGAACTAGAGAAAATAGTTAGATATTTCTTCGATGAAAACAAACCAATTGCAGCTATTTGCCATGGACCACTCGTCCTCACAGCCTATGGACTAGTTAAGGGAAGGGAAATGACAAGTTATGTAGCTGTAAAACCAGATGTTGAAAGAGCCGGTGCGAAATACCTGGACAAAGAAGTTGTTGTAGATGGAAACCTTGTAACCAGTAGAGCATGGCCAGACCTTCCTGTGTTCATGAAGGAATTCATAAAACTCTTAAAGAAACCCTAACCCCCTCCCCTTTTTTAAAAAAGATGTATCTTAGTGGAACAATGTTCACAGAGAAAACCAAGGAAACGTAAAGAATTTTCATAGACTTTATTGCTAAACAACCTACAATAAATTTTTAAACATGGAGAAAGGTGCGTTAAAATAAACTTTAACATGATCCACTAGGGTTTCTATGAGAAAGGGGTGGAAACACTTTGCTACGATTCATTTTGAAAGTTGTCATTATAACTTCCTCAGGTGTGTTTTCACCTGGGCCATTAACAGCTTCAACCATTGCTTTAGGGGTAAATGGAGGCTGGAAAAGCGGTTTTAAAATAGGGGTAGGGCACATGGCTGTTGAGCTACCCTACATTTTCCTAATAGCTTTAAACATTGCTTTACTTTTAATTCAGCCCGCTGTAAAGAGAGGGATAAGTCTGATAGGTGGTCTTCTATTAGTTGCCCTCGGTTACCTCATGTTAAAGGATGCCCTTAAGGAAAGAGAACTTGACAATTATGGAAAAGAGGCGAAACTGAAATCTCCTTACCTTATAGGGTCGCTTTTATCGGCTCTAAACCCTTACTTCCTTGTTTGGTGGATTTTTGTAGGTGGAACACTTGTAATCGATGCTCTTTCACTTGCAGGTTACCCTGGCATAATATTCCTTTTTATTTCACATATATGGATGGATTTCCTCTGGTTTGCATTATTAGCAGAGCTCTCAAGAAAGGGAAAAATTCTACTTAAGACGAAAGGTTACAAAGTCCTCCTCTCATCTATATCATTGGCTATAATTCTTTTCGGGGCAGATTTCATCTCCTACTCACTTTTCAACAGAAGAATCCTACCCTTGTAAATCACTCCTCCTTCACAAATGTAGCTTCCCTTAATCACATGTTGAACTTTGCGAATTGAAATACTTCCCCTCTCACACATAAAACCCTACACTTATGCAGATCTTACAGGTAAATGAATTAGTGGGTTCCCCTGTGGAGGGAGATAAACACGTTTCAAAGTGGGAGGAAGAGGAAAGTTGAATCGCTTCAAAACTTTTCTCTACCATTAAAACTTAAATACTGAGTTGTTTCATCATGGAATAGGTGTTTGAATGGATCTGAACAAGGCCTACCTTTTTGTTGTTGGGAAAGGGAACCCTGAGGAGAAACAAAGAGTTATATGTTTGCTTACAGGTGAAAAACCTGATCCTTTACTGCTAGCCCAGTTTAGAGCTGCTCAAAACCCTGATGGAGGTTTTCCATTTGACATGGTTAGGGGGCACCCTAGTTCCTTGATGGATACCTCCCTTGTTTTACTTTGGCTTGAAGAACTGAACTCCCTTGACACAGATATAGCTGTCAGGGCTCTCTCCTTCATCGCTGGAAAACAGAGGAAAACTGGGGAATGGTGTGAAGACATGGAACTAGAAACCCTTAACCCACCTTTCTGGATGAATCCAAGAGACCTAAAACAAGTTGTCTTCTCAACTGCTAACTGCGGTTTCTGGCTTGCTAAAACGGGTTTCGGAAAAAAAGAGAACCTTGTCAATGCATGTGAATTCCTATCCAGGTACAGAAACAGAAACGGGTCTTTCTATGGCTTTATTCATTCAACCTGGATTGGTGCAAGCCTTTTTTCACTGGTCCACGCCAAGGAAAACAGGGTTGTAAAGGAAGCAGTTGATTTCCTCCTCAACGTTCCACTAGAAAACTGGTTTACCTCCCACATAACCTGGCTACTCTGGTGCCTAGGTTCAGCGGGTTTCACAAGGAAAGATGAAGTAATAACCACCTTTCTTTCATACTTGATGGAGAAACAAAGAGAGGATGGCGGCTTCATCTCAGAAGATGCAGAGGAATTCACTGTTGCAACAACAATTGAAGCGCTGAAAGTAGCTAAAATGTTCCGTTTGATCAAAGTTTAACAAGAAGAACTGGTAAGGATTATCTGCAAAACGTTATCTGAAATTCAGAAATCCGTATATTTAAACCAGCTTTAATGGATGCATATGTTGAATAATGCAAATGACATTGTAAATAAGAGAGTTGCTCTACTAGTTGTTATGCTTGCTTCTTTCCTCACATCCTTTATGGGTTCCTCGGTAAATATTGCGCTTCCCTCAATTGGACAAGAATTTTTGATGGACGTGGTTATGCTGAGCTGGGTTGCCACTTCATATCTTTTGGCTGCGGCAATGTTTCTCGTCCCATTTGGGAAGATAGCAGATATACATGGGAGGAAGAAGATTTTTTCATATGGAGTATTGATTTATACTTTTTCATCCTTGCTTTCCACGATCTCAACGTCTTCTATCCTACTTATTTGCTTTAGAACTTTACAGGGAATTGGAAGCGCGATGATATTCGGAACAGGCGTGGCGATTCTAACCTCAGTATTTTCTGTGGGGGAGAGAGGGAAAGCTCTGGGGATAAATGTCGCTGCAGTTTATCTAGGGCTATCCCTCGGCCCATTCTTAGGGGGATTTCTAACCCAGTACTTTGGTTGGAGGAGCATCTTCCTTCTGAATGTGCCTCTTGGTTTAATAATAATCACCTTTGTTTTCTGGAAACTGAGGGGAGAGTGGGCCGAGGCAAAGGGAGAAAAGTTCGATTTTATCGGTTCCATAATTTATAGCCTTTCACTTGTAGCAATTATGTATGGTTTTTCTCTGCTACCTGCGATGCCAGGTGCATGGTTAGTGCTAATAGGTGCTTTTCTGCTTTTGTCATTCGTTGGGTGGGGTAAAAAGGCAAAGAGTCCTGTTTTGGACATAAATCTTTTCAGAAATAACATGATCTTTGCCTTGTCTAATCTGGCGGCGTTGATCTATTATAGTGCAACCTTTGCTGTAAGTTTCCTTTTAAGTCTTTACTTGCAATATGTAAAAGCACTCAGTCCTCGAAACGCAGGTTTAATTTTGGTGTTCCAACCCGTTGTAATGGCTATCCTTTCACCATTTGCAGGCAGGCTTTCCGATAGAGTTGAGCCAAAAATAATTGCCTCAATGGGTATGATATCAACAGTCGTAGGTCTCTTACTCTTTACTTTTTTAAACGAGCAAACAGCTTTGGAATTTGTTGTAATCAATTTAATTCTTCTTGGTTTTGGATTTGCTCTTTTCTCCTCTCCTAACACAAATGCGGTTATGAGTTCCGTTGAAAGGAGATTTTACGGAGTAGCTTCGGCAACACTTGGAACAATGCGACTGACAGGGCAGATGCTTAG
>JAOZFL010000007.1 GCA_027491455.1 Thermoproteota archaeon
GGAAGTATGGCTTCAAGAAATTGAGGGGGGTTAGGTTTGACATTGTTAAGTATTATGTTTACAGGGATTTAGTGGGTTATGGACCTTTGCATGCCATGGTAAGGGATGATGACATTGAAGATATAAGTTGTAACGGTGTGGGCACACCTATCTTTGTCTGGCATAGGAAACATGAAAGCATGGAGACCAATGTGGTCTTTGCAGATGAAAAGTTCCTTGATGACTATGTGATGAAACTTGTACACATGGCTGGTAAGCATGTCTCAACAGCTAAACCCGTGGTTGACGGGATGCTTGAAGGTAAGCATAGAGTTGCGGTTAGCTATAGGAAAGAGGTGACAATGAGCGGCTCTGCTTTTACCATAAGGAAGTTTAGGGAGAAACCCTACACCATTGTTGATTTACTTGAAAACAACACATTGGATGAATGGATAACTGCTTACACGTGGCTTACACTTGAAAACAGGATGCCGTTATTCGTTGTCGGAGCAACTGCTGCTGGTAAAACAACCTTGCTTAACTGTTTAGCGACTTTAATTAAACCGTCATATAAAATTGTAACTGTTGAGGAGACACCTGAAATTAATCTCTTCCATGAAAATTGGTTGAGGTTTGTTTCAAGGGAGAGGTTCGGGGCTTCAGAGGAGGGAGTTGGAGAGGTTTCCCTTTTCGACCTTGTAAAGGCCTCTTTAAGGCATAGACCTGACTTCTTGATAGTTGGAGAGGTTAGAGGAGCTGAAGCAAGTGTTATGGTGCAAGCTATCGCCACAGGTCACTCAGGTTGCACAACTTTCCACGCTGAAGACGTTGACAGCGCAGTTAAACGTTTAACTCAGAGACCCCTAAACATTGCACCTGCATACATCCCTTTGTTAAAGGTTTTCATGGTGATTAGAAGGGTTAGGTTGCCTGGGACTGATAGAACAGTTAGAAGAGTTGTCGAGGTTCATGAGGTTTTAGGTTTTGAGGGGGATAAACTGAAGACCTTCAGGGTTTTCAAATGGAACCCTTCCACCGATAAATTTGATTGCTTCATCGAACAAAGCCATAACTTGAAGAGAATAGCTGAGGAAGCAGGATTAGATTTCAGAGAGGTACTGAAGACAGTGAAGGAGAGAGCTGAATTTCTCAGGGAACTAAGGAAGAGAGAAGTAAAGGACTTCAAAAACATAAAGGAAGCCCTTACACATTTCTACCATACAAAGAGGAAAAGGGAGGTAATCAAGGAATTAACTGTGAAGGTGTCATCTATAAAGACAGATTCAAGTAGAGGAAAGGGAACTTTGCAGCTTAATGGGAATAGAAAGACAGATTTAAAATTTACAAATATCAGAGAGGAGGAAGTTGAAAGGATTAAAAACAATATAGCTCAGCTGCTCTTCAAGAACAAAGGCAAGATGATTGTGGACAACCTTATTAAGGAAAGCAAGGAGCGCAACGTTTTCTTTGCACTTGACAGGATGAGAAACGAGGGATTGATTTCAACAGAGGTTGTAACTAAACCAGACGGCTCTGTTTCCTTCTACTATATCTTAACTGATAGGGGTAGGGAACATGTATTAGGGAATGGGAAGCCTTAGGTGGGTGGCAGGTGTGGCTCAGAGTTGGTTGAACGATACAAACCTGGTTTCTTAGATAGACTCTTATCCTTTTCCTTTTCTCATTTCGGTGCCTTAGGGTTCTATTTGAACAGGAAATTTAAATCAATCGGGGAGAAAATGGAGTTAGCACAGATAAGGATTCACCCTGCTTCCTATTTTTCCCTGGCCTTCTTTGTCTCCATCATGGTGGGTTTGGTTTCAGGTTTATTTGCTCTCTTCATGTATCTAGAAGTTAGCGGTTTAACTAGATTAATCTTTTTCCATTTAACATTTAATTTCCTTGGATCCCCTGTGTCAACTTATGGTTTGGTTGTTGCAATTAGAGATAATTTTCTGCTTAACATACTTTTCCTAAGGCTTTTCCCAGTATTCCCTTTTTTAACATTTATTTTTTTCCTTTTAATCCCTGACATAAAGCTCTCCCTCTGGACTGAAAGCCTTGAAGCTGAAACCCCATTTATAGGTGCCTATGTCTCAGTCATGGCGACTGGAGGGGTAAGCCCCTACTCTTCCATTAAAACCTTTGTCAAAAGTAAACTCCTCCCAACCTTTTCAAGGGTGGCTGAAAGGATTTATACATTGGTCACCATTTTCGGTGAAGATCCTTTGACAGCTATTGAGAAGACATCTAAACGTGTCCCCTCAAAGGATTTGAAGGAGTTGCTTCTTGGCTACGTTACCTCGGTTAGGACAGGTGGAGACTTCGTTCACTTCCTCTTCACCAAAACTGAAGCCCTGTTCAGGGAGAGAGTAACTAAGATGAGGCAAATCGGTGAGAGGATTGGAATACTGATGGAGTCATATGTTGCCATGACCGTTCTCCTTTCCCTTGGTATTTACTCAATTTTCATAGTTAACACAACGCTACCAGTTCCACCTAACCCCTTCTTTTCAGGGGGAACATTTTTCCTTTTCGCCTACATTGTAACTCCTTTCCTATCCCTTCTCTTTATCTATTTAGTCGATCTATTTAGCCCCAAATATCCATCTACTGATTGGTCTATTCATAAGGTGGCAGTTTTATCGGTTGCTTCAGTTACAGTTTTTTTCTCCTTGTTTTTCTTTATCCCTTCATTGAACCCTGTTTTTCTACAGGTTATCCCCTTCGCCAAAGAGGTAAATGCTGCTTTTAAAAGCTTTGTTTTAGGTTTGGGGTTCCAGGAGGGAACTGAAACACCTGTTCTTCTCTCAATTTTCTTTGTTGCAGCGTTAACTCCACCCGCAATAATTGAATTGAAGAGGGGGAGGGAGGAAAGCAACATAGAGGAAAACATGGCTCTGTTCCTCAGAGACCTTGTTGAAACAAGGAAAGCCGGTTTACCCCCTGAAAAATGTATTATGCAGCTAAGAGACAAAGATTACGGCTATTTCTCTAAAAGGCTTAGATCCATTGCGAACCAGATTTCTTGGGGTGTACCTTTAAGGGAAATCTACAAATATTTTGCTTCATCCACAAGGAACTGGCTCACCAGGATGCTAACCTTTCTTTTAGTGGAAGCAATAGATTACGGTGGGGGATCAGTTAAAACCCTTGAAACCTTGGCAAGATACAGTGAAATGATGAACAGTGTAAGGAAGGAAAAGGAGGGAGCTTTGAAACCACTCTTACTGGTTCCATATATAGGGGTGTTAATACTGATAGCCTCAGTTGTTTTACTAATAGGATTCATGAATTTATCCATGAAGCTTGCCGGGTCAGGTGTAGCCTATAAATCTCTTCTAACAATGTTTCTCACCCCGATAATCCTGAACACTGTGCTTGCAGGTTTAGTTGCAGGTAAGGTTTCATCTGGAACCATTGTAGCTGGCTTTAAACATTCATTACTCCTACTGGTTATTGCTTTAATAGCTCTTTGGTTAACTCCCTGGGTAACAAACCAGTTAACATCTCTAACCCAGTTTACAGGTGCATGAAGATGAAGAGGGGGGTATCCTATGTCCTATCAGTAGTGGTGATAACAGCTATTCTGTTATCAACCACCATTGCGTTAGCCATTTTCACCTCGATTTTCCTCCAGTCAAACCTTTCAGCATCTGAATTTAGAAACGCTGAAAATGCATTTGTATATTTAGCAGATATTATTAATTCTATTTCAACGGAAACAAATGGTTCAGGAACCATTAAATTGGAGTCAAGGTTCTTCGGCCCCAGTGTACTGGTTTCTTTGAATGGTTACACCTATAGTTTAAACTTGACGGTTAAGGAAAAAGACACAGGAGTTGTTCTTTTAAGCTCAGATGAACTTCCACGCTTGGAAAACATGTCTGTTCTTTTATGTAAAACAACTTTGACGGGGGTTGCATCTGGGAGATGGATTTATGGAAATGGATCAATTGTTGTTGAGGGATCTGAACCCATTGTACAGGTTCGGGAGGGCCAGGAGGAAGGTGCCTATATAAGGCTTGACGCTTTCCGTGCAATGACTTCATCTCGGGGAGTCATTGAAAACTTTGCTACAGGGGAGAAGTGGGGATATGTAACCATTTACCTTGTGAATTTAACTAGGGGACAAACCAATGCTTCATCCCCAACCTTTTTTATAAGGGCATGGGTTAAGGACCTTGTTTCATGCAGATATGAACTACCTGTTCAGACCCTGAACATATCCGCTGTTCTTTACAAGGAGAAAATTGATGGAGGTGATTTAATCACTGTTAAAGAGGGGTGGGAGGTGTTTGATTTCACCCCTCAAAATGTTGAGGGAGTAATTTTAACCGTTATTGTGTCACAGGTTGAATTAACGATTTTCTAGTTTTTCGGTGAGGAAAGATGCCAGCTTATGTTTTCAGCCATGTTGTGTTGATAACTGCTCTCCTTGTAATGTTTACACTTGTTTCATTTTACTTCCTCGTAGTTTTTCAGGCATCCATGACAAACCTTGAGAGGAGGGCACTGGAAACTGTTAGTACAGAGGTGGCATCTAAACTTATCCACTTAACCTACCTCTCAAATTTAACAACCAATGAAGTCTTCATGTATAAGGTTGTCCAGGTTCCCCCAGACATCAATGAAAGAACCTACAATGTCACATTGGTTAATCATAGTAATAGGTGGTTTGTTGTAGTTCATCATGTCCTGGTTTCCAGTGGAAAACCTATGCTTAACGGTTCCTCGAACATCACTGAGGCAATAATTAGGAGCAGTGCAACTGTTCAGCTTGAACCAATAAGTTTACCTTTGGAGACGATAACTGTGAATGCCTCTGTGAACAGCAACTATTTATTCACTGAGCATAATGGCCACCGGTACCAGTTTGTTGTTTGGTGTTGGAAGAAACGTGAAGCAAACAACTATAAACTTTATGTGGGTTTCGGTTTAATGGATGGTGATGGCTAATGGCTCCGCACTGGGAATACATACTTGCAACCGTGCTTTTCATTTCTTTATTTATGTATTCCTCCCTTTCATTTTCAACTTTCATGGCCACCCAGGAAAGCTACCTTGCACAGGAGGATTTAAGGGTTAAGGTTGAAGAGGTAATGGATAACTTAGTGCTCTGGTTGACCAGGGGCGGGGAAAATGTAAATACACCTTTTTACGCGTCAAGAGAGCACGGTGGCTTAGTGTTTGTTTCACCTACAAAGCTAAGTGAAATAGGGGATGAATCTGAGCTTCCACCAGAAGAACTAGCACTGGAAATCAATGTTGACCTTAAAAAATATGGATATGAAATATATGTTAGGCCTGTAATAGACATCCTATCCAACATAACCGGCTATGTCAGTGTAGGTTGTGAAGGACACAGTGGTTTCGAGGTTCCAGCCGTCTTTGATGTATCTACTCAGCTAGTTAATGGTGAACCAGTACCGTTTGTGGATTTATATGTACACTATTATTTCCTACCAATCCATGAAGCCGGTCGATCAGGGAACTTTCAAGCCCGAGTTTACCATTTCACCAAGCAGTTAACAGGGGATGCTAAAGGAGAGGCAACTGTTGATTTTTCATCGGATCTAAGCGATGTACATGTTCCACCTCATTTTGAGGAGTGGAGTGTGGTTTTAGTTGTGTTTGGACAGAAGGGGAACATGGTTTTCCATCAGTACTTCCTATATGGAAATTCAACCCTTGTGGATCCAGAGGTTATTGAAGAGTTACCCGACGATATGAAAATGATTCTCTCTCCTCCTGGTTTCTCTAAGGGGAAAGCTTTGGGTTTAGGTATAAAAGAGGACAGTTTAGTTGTGGCTTCCTTTCTACCATCCAATCCATTTAAAACTGGTACAGGGTTGCCAGGGATTAGAAGC
>JAOZFL010000034.1 GCA_027491455.1 Thermoproteota archaeon
CCCAGTCCCTGATTTTTATCTTGCCTTTGCAAGGATACCTCATGTGACAGTTTGGGAATGAACTGCGATAAACTTTAATAGGAATTGCAAACTTTAACACCTTTAAGGTCTGTGACCTTGAAAGCTAAAAACCTGTCAATATAGGAAACAGGTTCCTAGGCTACACATCTGAGAGAGAGGAGTAGTTACCTGCTTAAACCTCCCCCAACACTTCTGAAAGGAGACTTGTCAGTGTTTCAACAATGAGAAAGGAAATTTCTTCCGAGAAAACCGGGGGATAGTTCACGTGGGGAAGAGTTAATAGGAAGTGGACATCCCAAAATTTTAAAAGTGAGCAGGTGGAAAATGAAGGGTTGAATGGTGAAACCCCGATGGTTAAAGCTTTAGGTATAGATCCTGGCACAAGGAGCTTTGATCTATGTGGACTGGAAAACGGAAGAGCAGTGTTTGAGGAAGTCATAGATACATTGGAGGTTGCTAAAAAACCAGACTCCTTGATAAAAGCCATTGAAAAAGCATTGCCCGTGGACCTGATAACTGGTCCCTCAGGCTACGGTGTTGAACTCACATACCTCAAGGACCTAAACATCGATGAACTTGAAAACTGGTACCTAACCTACATATTACTCTTAAAAAAGAAGCATCTTCAGGAAGCTTTAAGGCAAGGAAACATAGGCATCATGGTTTACTCTGCCATGACGAAAACTGCTTTGGAGATGAAGAGAAGGAACTGGCCGGTTTGCTACATACCAGGTGTAATACACCTCCCAACTGTGCCTAAACACCGGAAAATCAATAAAATGGATATAGGAACAGCTGATAAAATGTGTATCGCTGTGCTAGGGGTTTATGATCAATCAAGGGAGTACGGTGTAGAGTACAGCCAAGTTTCATTTATATTGGTTGAAATGGGTTTCGGTTACAACGCTATTATAGGGGTTGAAAATGGAAGAATCGTGGATGGCATAGGCGGTACCACAGGTGGACCTGGTTTTCTAACAGCTGGTGCCCTCGACTTTGAACTTGTTCAACTTGTTGAGAAATGGGAGAAGGCAGATGTGTTTTCTGGAGGTGGATCAATAGTTTCAGGCAGAATAAACCCAGAGGAGATGATTAAAAATTTAAAGGAAGATGAGAAATGCACAGTAGCATGGAAAGCCATGTTAGAAAGCATTGTTAAAGGGGTTTCAAGCATAAAGGTTTCAGTTCCAAAACCAAAAGAGATACTTATCTCCGGTAGATTAACAAGGATAGAGGGGGTTGAAGAGGAACTTAGATCAAAGCTTTCAGCTTTTGCCCCCATTAGAAGGATTGGCTGGGTTAAGGGAGCAAAAAAAGTTAAGGAAGCTGCACAGGGATATGCAATCGTTGCTGACGGTTTAGCAGGCGGTCCATTCAAGGAACTTATTGAATGGATGAAAATTAAGGAGGCAAAGGGGACCGCCCTAGACTACATTTATCATCCTAAGGGGGTTAAGGCATCCGAAAAATTGAAGTCTGCATACAGATTCAAATAAAGAGTTGAATAAATTACTTCAGGGGGGGATCAGCAAACCTAGGTATATAGGTAACCTTTATAGTTGACAGAGTAGCTGATTTAAAAGGAACATGGAAGTTTATTTACATGACTTCATATACATTGAGGTGTTAACCCTTGCTATATGACTTTACCATACCTTCAGCGTTCCTGGTTTTCTCGGCTTTATCTGTGTACCTCTATCCAAGGCTTGAGGGCAGAATTAACAGTTTAATGGGTGGAAAAAGCAAAATAGGAGTCAAAGAAGCCCTTGTTCTGGTTTCAATAATAGCCTTAAACCTCATAGTCCTTATGTTAATACCTGAAAAGTTCCTGGTGTTTTTAGTTTTAATGTCCCTCTCCCTTCTCTTTTACCTCACAGGGTACATACTTACCCAGAAGAAAATTATTTCCCTTATCACCGTAGCTGTTTTTCTTTCAACATATTTCTTATACTGGAATGTTTACACCTTCGACCTTACAGCAGCGTACTTAGTTGTAGGGGCATCCCTTGTCATTAATAATTTATTGAACTGGGAAGCTGCACTTGCCTTTGTATCAGCGCTGACAGTTGTTGACGTTGTACATGTCTTTTTCACCAAGGTAATGATAGGAGCAGCTCAAAAGGCTTTAAAGCTTCAATTACCTCTAATGCTGGTTTTACCTTCTCTTCCCACAGGCAACTGGATACTTATAGGCTTAGGCGACTTTTTGGTGGCCTCAGTTATCTGTGTTCAGACCCAGAGGAAGTTTAAGTTTCGCAACGCTGGATACATGATTAGTTTTTTCATGGCTTTTTCAGGGGTAATCATGGGTTTAGTAGCGTTAAACACCAAGGTAGCTTTACCCGCAACAATTTTCCTAGTTGCAGGTTGGATCATAGCTCTCACAATAATTTACATAACTAAAACACACTTCAAAACCCCTTAAAAGTGGAGAGACAAGTGAATTCCCTATTTTATTTCCTTTATAATCTCCCCATTTCTTTAAAGAAACACAAAATAGGAAAAGTCAAATAACATAGTGTTCATTTGGATATTCAGGGAGATATCTATCTCTACTGTCAACTAGCACTGTTACAACGTTTGCTCCTTTACCCAGTTTCCTTGCAACTTTTATAGCTGCATAAACATTTGCTCCAGAAGATATACCGCAAAAGAGTCCTTCCTCTTGGCAAAGTCTGTTCGCCATTTCCCTGGCTTCCCTGTCACCTATGGTCATGGCTTCATCTGGAACCCCTTTTTCAAGCATAACCTCAACGATTGATTTCTTTTTTGGTACTCCCAGTTCATTTAAGAAATTGTTTAAGATCCCCTTTTCAGCCCATTCAATAACCCTTGCATCTTTGGGTTCAAGTCCCACTACCCTGGCATCCACTGATGCCTCGATAAGGGCTTCAGCTACACCAAAGAGGGTTCCACCTGTACCTATGGAGGCCACCCACGCATCTATTTCCCCGTCCAATTGCTCAATTATTTCTTTACCAGTTGATTCCTTATGAGCAAGGGCGTTATCCATGTTACGGATTT
>JAOZFL010000108.1 GCA_027491455.1 Thermoproteota archaeon
CTTATAGGCTTAGGCGACTTTTTGGTGGCCTCAGTTATCTGTGTTCAGACCCAGAGGAAGTTTAAGTTTCGCAACGCTGGATACATGATTAGTTTTTTCATGGCTTTTTCAGGGGTAATCATGGGTTTAGTAGCGTTAAACACCAAGGTAGCTTTACCCGCAACAATTTTCTTAGTTGCAGGTTGGATCATAGCTCTCACAATAATTTACATAACTAAAACACGCTTCAAAACCCCTTAAAAATGGAGAAACAAGTGAATTCCCTTTTCCCTATTTTATTTCCTTTATAACCTCCCCATTTTTTCAAAGAAACACAAACTTGACCCTCCTTTCCATTCTTTAGGACATAGCTATAAGGTAACTTTGTTATTGTAGCAATCTTCTTTTCAATAGAATAGCCCAAAAAAATAGGAAAAGTCAAATAACATAGTGTTCATTTGGATATTCAGGGAGATATCTATCTCTACTGTCAACTAGCACTGTTACAACGTTTGCTCCTTTACCCAGTTTCTTTGCAACTTTTATAGCTGCATAAACATTTGCTCCAGAAGATATACCGCAAAAGAGTCCTTCCTCTTGGCAAAGTCTGTTCGCCATTTCCCTGGCTTCCCTGTCACCTATGGTCATGGCTTCATCTGGAACCCCTTTTTCAAGCATAACCTCAACGATTGATTTCTTTTTTGGTACTCCCAGTTCCTTTAAGAAATTGTTTAAGATCCCCTTTTCAGCCCATTCAATCACCCTTGCATCTTTGGGTTCAAGTCCCACTACCCTGGCATCCACTGATGCCTCGATAAGGGCTTCAGCTACACCAAAGAGGGTTCCACCTGTACCTATGGAGGCCACCCACGCATCTATTTCCCCGTCCAATTGCTCAATTATTTCTTTACCAGTTGATTCCTTATGAGCAAGGGCGTTATCCATGTTACGGATTTGATCAGCCCACCAAAACCCCTTTCTTCTTTCTAATTCATAGCATTTCTTCATGCCAATAGCTATAATAGCCGCTGCAGCTTCACTTTCCGATAACCCCTCAAGCATTTCTCGATGTACATCTGTTGCGACAGGGGTGACTTTGGCGCCGAATAACTTCATGGTTTTTATTCTATTCTCAGGGTTGTAGGACCCAGTCCACTGGGAAGGGATGAAAAGGTGCACATTGTACCCTTTAACTGATCCCACAAATGCAAGAGCTGGACCCGTGTTTCCACTGGTCATTTCAACGATTGTTCCATTCCTTTTAAGCTTACCTTTCCTCTCAGCTTCCTCAACCATTTTCAAAGCCATCCTATCCTTTATACTTCCACTGGGATTCAAGTACTCACACTTAACGAAAACATTTACACCTAAACCCTCCGTCACCCTTCTAAGTTTAACCATCGGTGTATTCCCTATTAAATCAAGGGGGCTTCTAGTCCATCCCAACATCATCACCCAACTATTACCCTTTATTTCCCTCCCTCATAAAATTAATAGTTGTAGGCTGCTATTCCCTTTAAATGGCTAAAGCTAATAATCCACAATCCAAAATTTCTTTAAAGCTTTCAAACTTCATCAAACATGGGGAGAGAAATGTAAAGTCATAACTGTCAGTATCTTTTCTCCTTTAGCTTGCTAATTTAGAAATAAATTTCTCTATAACTTCTCTAATCTGAATCCATTCAGCTTTATTATGAATCTTAAATTTCTGGTTGCGTCTCCATTTGCCACCTTTATTTAACCATACATACATCGCTATTTCTTTCCTTCCAAATGAATCAATTAGAGCTATAGCAGACCACCACTTACCTGTTTTATATAAGGTGACACTGTCAAGCACCTTTAACTTTTCGGAAACAGGTAATTTTTCTTCTGACACGTCTTTCACCCCACTCATAGTCTTTGATTCTTTAATTAATATAATTTATCATAAAATGGCAATACCAATACAGCTTTTAAGCTTCTCTATCAAGCTCTTAAGTTCACTGATTACAAGTATCTAGAGATTTTTCCCCCTCTGCAAGCACCAGAATAATGGATCGTTATTCAATTAAAAGAGCTTTAACAAAATTCTACAGGTACGCTTTTTAAAAGCAAACGCAAAACATAGTTTTCATAAGCTCCTTTTAATTCCTCCAGCTTTCTTTTAACAAGTTCCTCGGCTATAAAGGTGTCTTCGTAGTGCTTTGCTTTACCCTTGATAATTGTCTCTTCCACAGACATCAGCGGAAATTAAGCATGAAAACCTCTTAAATAAATTCCCTGCAACAAAAGACTTAGCAAGTTTAATTAACCATTTGCATCATGAACAAATCCCCTCATTCCTAGGCACCTCCTTTCCACGGTATTCTCAAGAGCGGCCCTGCTTCTTTGTAATGGAGGCTGACAAATTTACCTCCTTCAACAGGGTGTTTATTAGATTCACTCCCTCTTTCCTCGGTTTTTCTCTTCTAATAGGTTTCTTAGGAGAGGTATCTCCTCTATTTTCCTCTTTGAAAGTATTTCCCAGTTTATCCCTTTGGGTCTTTTATGTTTATCTTTCACCCTTATAACTCTTAAAGGTGTAATTATGATGTCTAGGGGCATGTCATGCAGGGTCATTGGTATGTAGGGAACTATTTGAGCTTCATGAACAGTTGTAGCGATAGGTGTGGAATCACTTATTGAACCGTATTCCCTTAGCAAACCGTACTCTAAATCTGAGTATCCATGTCCCTTTCCAAGTCTTCCTCCGTCAAGGGAAACAGCTACGCATCCAGTGACCTTTAAATCTATTTTTAACTTGGAGGGATGAACATGGACACCATATTTAAAGGCTCCCTTAATGGTTGAAGCCCACCTTAAATCTTTTCTAGATATCTCCTCAGGGTTTAGTGAAAGAAACCCTTTCCTTAGTCTCGGTGTCGCCATTACAAGTTTCTTACCATCCCTTAAAACAAATTCCCTTACGGGTCTCTGCGGGGAATCAGGGTTACAGAAAACTGTTTCAGCTTCACGGTACTCCCTTAACTCCCTCAGTTTCAGAGCTGCTTGGATGTTCCCCTTAAAATTAGGGATCCTGCCATGAACAGGTTTCGGAAACAAAGCGATGTTTTCCTCCTCCAAGATTCTCCATATTTCCTCCCTAATCATCTCCTTCTCTTTCTTCACCTGAAAACACCAACCTTTTTCTGGGGAAATTGGCATTGAATTTAGGAGAGTAAAGGTGAAAACGTTAAAGACATATCTTTGGAAATGGTGATGGGTTTTGGATTTAAATGGAAGGGTTGCCTTGGTTACGGGTTCAAGCAGAGGGATAGGGAGAGCAATAGCTTTGGCCCTAGCTAATCGAGGGGTACACATAGCAGTAAACTATGTAAGAAATAAGGTGAAAGCCGAGGGAACAGTTAAGGAAATAAGGAAAATTGGAAGGAAATCAATAGCTGTGAAAGCCGATGTTTCGAAAAGCGGAGACTGCAAACAAATGGTTAGAAAAGTTGTTGATTTCTTCGGTGGAATCAACATTTTGGTGAACAATGCCGGTGTACTTCCGAAACACCACAAAATAACAGAGATACCTGAAGATGAATGGAACTACATAATAAACGTTAATCTGAAGGGGGTTTTCAATTGCACTAGGGAGGTGGTTAAATACATGTTAAAAAATGGAGGGGGAAAAATAATCAATATATCCTCCATTGCAGGTAAAAACGGTGGAACAGTTGGAGTTGCCTATGCAGCTTCAAAAGCAGGTGTAATAGGGTTCACAATGGCTCTTGCAAGGGAACTGGCGCCACACAGGATAACTGTTAATGCAGTTGCACCTGGACCAGTTGACACCGAAATGCTCACAGATGAAATGAAAGAGAAACTGAAGGGGCTATGTCCACTTAGAAGAATAGCTAAACCAATAGAAGTAGCTGAAACAGTTATTTTCCTCCTAGAAAACGACTACATAACAGGTGAAACCATAAACGTGAACGGTGGAAGGTACATGGATTAAAAAATAAAAAAATTCAATAAAAATGTAAGAAGCAGTCTCAGTATAGGTGAAGCAAAATGTATGTAGGAGAAGTGTCTAAGGTTGTAGAAGAAGAAGTGGAAATGGAAGGAGCCAAAAAAGTTAAAATTCAGTGGTTAATAACCAATAAGCAAGGAGCTGAAAACTTTGCGATGAGGAGATTCATAATGGGAAAAGGAGGTTTCATCCCAAAACATAAACATGGATGGGAACACGAAATATTCATTTTAAAGGGGAAAGGGAAAATAGGGGTTGAAAACAGAGAAGTAGAAGTAAAAAAGGAGTCATTCCTTTTCATTCCTCCAAACGCAACCCACTGGTTTAAAAATGAAGGAGAAGAAGACTTCGTTTTCCTCTGTATGATACCATATAAAAAGGGTTGACTGGTAGTTAAACCATCAGAAACCCTTCAATGGGTGCAGGTAAAAGGGTTAGTATTTAATTTCCTAAGCCTCTCAAGGAAATCAACTAGATCTGTTATAACGGATCCTCCTTTACCCCTTGCTTTCCCTCTGATCAAGAGGAAACTTTTGATGCCAGCTTTCCTAGGGTTTAAGTAATCCTCTAAGTAGCTGTCTCCAACATGAACCATGTTGGAGGGGGTTACTCCTAGGTCCCTGCACACCAAACTGTAGAATTCAATGTCCTTTAAAACTTTGGAGTAATTTGAGACCGAGGAAAAGAACCTGTAGAAGTACTCCTTATAACCCTTTAACATGTACTGAATAAACTCAGTGGAGGATCTTGAAGAAACAATAACTCTTACACCTAAATCTCTGAGCTTTTCAAGCACAATGGGAACCTCAGGGTAAATGTTTATCTTGTCAGAGTACTCCTCAAAGATTTCCATGTAATCTACATTTAATTTAAACCTTTTAAGCCAGTAATCAATTAGGTACCACTCAATTCTCTTGTCTCCCACCTTATTGTACTCCTTAAAAACCTTTTTCTTAGCCTCTGAAAGGCTTAAACCATACTTTTCACAGTATCTTCTAGGTATACCCTCAAGCCAGAAAAGATCGATAAACTCCTTGTCTGTTAGGGTTCCAATTAAGTCAAAGGAAACAAGGCATTTATCAATATTAACCATTGTTAATAAACCTCATCACCTAAGTTTTAATGGAAAATAGATTAAATCTCCCTCTTTTTAAAAAAAGAGTTTCCCTTTAACATCGCTGAAACAATTAAAATTAGGAATATTGCTTCTAAATACTAAACACTTAAGATCACTGCGTTTAGTTTAAGCATTGCTCACCGGGAAAAGTTTAATCAGGCAAATACAGAAAGGACTATGAACATCTAAAGAGACGAACACTTTTGAAGCGGGAAACCTAGGCTTTAGCCTTTTCAATAACCATTGAACTTCTAACTTGTATTTTTTAATTGGAGCAAAAAAGATTTTAAGAACCATTACCACCTTGAACAGATGTATTTACAATTTAACCTCCTAATAGATCTGCATGGGGGAAGAAAAGGAGGTACAACATAAAAAAGCTACATTGCACTTAGAGAATTAATGCACCATTGTTTAGAAAAACTTAAATATTCAGTTTAAGTAGATTTTCCCTATTATGTCCTTTACTTGGTGATGATGTGATGTCCAGAGATAAATTATTAGGTGGAGTTATCCTTTTGGTCTCGGTGGTTATAGCCGTTATCTATGTCTATTGGCTTCTCTTAACCCCCTCCGACCTTGTTTGGTTTGGGATGCCTGTGAGATGGTGGGCTTTAGCTGTGCCAATGCTAATAGCTGTTCTAGGTGTACTGTTCATCCTTGGATGGATAGGGTACACTTTAGCGACAACTCCTACACCTGAAACCATCGAGGAACTTGAGGAGTCGGAGAAGCCTGAAGAAGAGGAGAAAAAGAAGAAGGAAAGTGAATAATGATTTTAACATTGCATAGTTTTAGGGATTAACCAGTGGGCCTCTAACTTAGCAGTTGTCTCTATGTACGATGTTTGCATCATAGGTGCAGGGGTTTCAGGGGCTTCACTAGCTCTCAATGTATCAGAGAAACTTAAAGTCTGCTTAGTTGAAAGGAAGAAACCATTTGAAATAGGTTACAAGGTATGCGGAGATGCTGTTCAGGGACATTGGGTTGATAAATGGGTTAAACCAAACCTTGAAAGAATGAATGTAATTCTACAATTGGTTAAAGAGTTAAGAATTGAAATACCTGGTGAAACCCTTAGAGGAAAAGTCAAGGGTTACATGATTGATAGATACAGGTTTGGAAGGAGGCTTTTCGAATTAGCACTTGACAAGGGCTGCGAGTACATAATGGGAAGTGCAAAACCCGTTTTTAAGGGGGGCAAAGTTGACCACATAAAAGTAAACAAGGGAAAGGTAAAGGCAAAGATCTATGTTGATGCATCTGGGGTTTCAGCTGTTCTTAGAAGACATTTCCTGTTAAACAAACCTGAAATGTTTACAATCTGCTATAGGGAGATAATTAAGAAACCAGTTGGCATTGAATGGAACTACTGGTACTCATATATTCCAAGGAAAAACTTGGGCTACTGGGTTTTCCCAGAAGGAGAAAAATTAAATGTAGGGGTTGGTACTCATTTAAAGTCGGGTTTACATGTTAAGGGTAGACTTAAACTTTTTCTTTCCAAGTTTAAGAAGTCTAAGGGGTTAAATGGAAAGGTTTTAGAGTCAGGTTGGGGCCTTGTTCCCAGATACAAACCGATAAAGCTTGCAAGGGGAAACATTGCTGCAATAGGAGACGCAGGTTTCACCGTTAACCCTATCCATGCATCGGGTATAGGGCCAAGCATTTACACAGCGAATCTGCTTTCAAAACATTTACTCAGCGAGTTTAAAGCTGAATCTTTCAACAGGGATTACTGGGAAAGAATTGGTAGGAAATACCTTTATTTCTATTTACTACTTAAAACAGCTGAGAAAACAGCTTTGTGGAGGAAATTTTTCAAGGAGATGTTTAAAAGATACTTTAAGGTTTAACCCTTTTCCCATGGTTTTACCTTGTGGAGAACTGATCACTTAATTTGATTAAGTGAAAGCAACCTGTATTTGAATTTTCCATCAACTGTATTCAAATGATGAAATGAAAAGAATTAAATTTTTATGCATTAATACTTAAAAAATTTAAGGGGTGACTGAATGATGTTAGGTGAAAGAGGAAATTCGGATGGAAAGAAAACCATTATAATGGGTGCAGCTGGAAGAGACTTCCATAACTTCAACGTTTTCTTCCGTGGAAACCCTAATTTTAAGGTTGTTTGTTTTACAGCTGCTCAGATACCATTCATAACCGGAAGAAGATATCCTCCTGAGCTTTCAGGTAACCTTTACCCAGAAGGTTTACCCATTTACGGAGAAGAAAAACTCTCCAAGCTCATCGATGAATTCAATGTAGATCTGGTTGTTTTTAGTTACAGCGATGTCTCAAATCAATATGTCATGGAGAGAGCAGCTAAAGTCCTTGCAAGTGGTGCAAGTTTTATGCTTTTAGGGCCAAAGGAAACAATGCTTAAATCAAAAAAACCCGTAGTCTCCATCTGCGCGGTTAGGACAGGGTCGGGGAAAAGTCCAACAACAAGGAAAATAGGGAAAATGCTTAAGGCAAAGGGTTTTAGAGTTGTTGTCATAAGGCATCCTATGCCCTATGGGGACCTTGCAAAACAAGCTGTTCAAAGATTTGAAAGTGTTGAGGACCTTGATAAACATAAGTGCACAATAGAGGAAAGAGAGGACTATGAACACCTCATAAAAGCTGGGTTAACTGTTTATGCAGGTGTAGACTATGAAAAAATACTTAGAAAAGCCGAGGAAGAAGCAGATATCATCATCTGGGATGGAGGCAACAACGACTTCCCATTCATAAAACCAGATCTCCACATTGTAGTTGCAGATCCCCACAGGGCAGGACACGAAAAACTATACTACCCAGGCTCAGTAAACTTCTTAATGGCGGATGTAATAATAGTGAACAAAGTTGACACAGCTAAACGGGGAAAAGTTGAAACAGTTTTATCAAATGCTAAGAAACTGAATCCAAAAGCCAAAATTATACTTTCAAAGTGTCCAATGGTCACAGATAAACCAGAACTAATCAATGGGAAAAGAGTAGTGGTTGTAGAGGATGGACCAACAGTTACACATGGAGAAATGCCTGTAGGGGCAGGTTACTATGCAGCCAAGAAATACGGAGCAACTGAAATAGTGGATCCAAGACCATACGCAGTTGGAACCATAAAGAAGGCATACGAAAACTTTACGCATCTAGGCCCAGTACTGCCAGCCCTAGGCTACAGCGATAAACAAATAAAGGAACTTGAAGAAACACTTAACAAAGCAAAATGCGACACAGTGATCACAGGTACACCTATAGACATAAGCCTAGTGTTAAAAATCAACAAACCAATAGCCCACATAACCTACGGAATAAAGGAAATAGGGAAACTAAAACTTGAAAACATAATCGAAGAATTCCTAAAAAAGAGGGGAAAAAATCTTTAAAAAGTTGGGAAACAAATCTAATAATTAAATTTACTCCTTTCCGCCGACAAGTTAAACCCCTAGTTGCAGTTTAGCATCATTTAAGCCTTTTTCACAGTACTTCAAGAAAGGGACGGGTGCCTCAATTTCTGATGGGAAAAGTTAGGCAAATACTCTTAAATCCTCCTTGACAGTTGAAAGTACAACATGTGTAATTGTCCTTTCAACATATTCCATTCCAAGTAAAGATTTAACAAATTCACTTAGCTCTCTTCTATTCCTAAACCTTGCAATCACAACAGCATCTGATTCACCTGTTACATCGTAAACTCCATAAACATTTGTTCTATTAGCAATTTCCCTTTCAACTTCCAAAAGTTTCCCCTTTGATATAACGATTTCTATGATGGCTACGATTTCGTAACCCAGTTTTTCAGGGTCTAAAATCACGCTGTACCCCTTAATAATTCCTTTCCGCTCCATTTCCCTTATCCTAGAGATTACTGTGCCTACAGAGAAACCTGTTCTCTTAGAGATCTTCCTATAGGAAAGCCTAGCATCCTCACTTAACAACTTTAAAATCTCCCTATCTAAATCGTCTACCAACAATTGTCACCAATTTTTATTATTTACTTGACAATTGGACACAATTAAATTTAAATTTATTTGTTTGTATGGTGAAATTCATTATTTCTACACAATTGGTGTGAACGATGGACAGCGAAGACGTCATTAAAAGGGGGAAAGAGAAAAAAGTTAAATTTGTCCATTTATTTTTCGTTGATGTTAATGGTTTTTTGAGAGGTAGAACTGTGCCATTCACAGCCCTAAAAGATGTTTTGGAAGGAGGAATAGGTTTTGATGGTTCCTCAATCCCTGGCTTTGTAGAGATACAGGAAAGCGACATGGTGATGAAACCAGACCCTGAAACCTTTGTTCCTCTGCCTTGGCGGAGAACAGCTGTCTTGCTATGTGACATTTACAGGCCTGGAAATAAGAGGTTTGAGGGAGATTCAAGGTTTATATGTCAAAAATCCATTGAGAAAGCAACTAAAATGGGTTTCCGTTGCTTTGTAGGAGCGGAAATTGAATTTTACACCTTAAAAAGAGATGAAACAGGTAAATTAATCCCAGTTGAAAAGAACTCTGGATGCATGTATTTTGACATGTCACCTGGGAGTAACTTTACAGAGGAGTTCAGGATGTTCTTCTCATCTTCTTTAACTGAGGCTGAAAGATTTGTTGTAGAAGCCTATCATCACGAAGTTGGATCTGGGCAGCATGAGGTTAATTTCAGGTTTTCAGATCCCTTAACAACCTCTGACAGCATTATCCTCTACAAGTTCATCGCAAAGGAGGTGGCTAGGAAGCATGGATTCATAGCTACCTTCATGCCTAAACCTATCCATGGCATTGCTGGGAACGGTATGCATGTTCACATAAGCCTCTTCAACTTGAAAGGTGGAAACGCTTTCTTCGATGAGGAGGGTTATGGAAACCTCTCAAATACAGCTAAGCATTTCATTGGAGGTTTACTTTTCCATTCAAGGGCTCTTTCAGCAATCGTTGCATCCACAGTTAACAGTTACAAAAGGCTTGTACCGGGTTACGAGGCACCGGTGTATGTGGCTTGGAGTAAAAGGAACAGATCCGCTTTGATAAGGGTTCCACACTACTTTCCTGGCAGTGAGAAATCTGCAAGGTTGGAGTACAGATGTCCTGATCCACTCTGCAACCCCTATCTAGCATTTCCAGCTATTTTAGAGGCTGGACTGCACGGAGTCAAGGAAAGAATGGATCCAGGTGAACCCCTAGAGTTAAACCTCTACCACCTTAACAGAGAAGAAATAGATAAACTTGGTGTAAAAACACTTCCAGAATCATTGTTTGAAGCTTTAATGGAGTTGAAAAGAGATAATGTCATTGCTAAAGCACTTGGAAAACATGTGTTCAATGCCTTCCTAAAGGAGAAACTGAAGGAGTGGAATGAATACAGACAATTAGTTACCCCTTGGGAAACTGAAAAATACCTGTTAGCCTAAGCTTAACATATGCTTGCTCCGCCTACACAAAGTGTCTAGCAACGACTTCGTCCATGCTTTAGAGAAGGACCTCAAACTTTCTCCTCTATTACTTTTACACCCCTTGTGGTTCAAGTGTTTCACCGGAAGCCCCTGGGAGGTCCATGTTTTATGGATCGAGGTTTAACGTCATTGATAAATTTCTTAGCTAACCTGGGCAGTACTTCCTTCTCCACAGGCTATATTCCCCTAAGTTCTTCCAGAGCCTTTAAAGCCTTCATTCCCTTGGAGGTTATCTTAAAATACCTTCTGCCATTCTGTGTGTAACTTGTAAGGAAACCCTTCCTTTTCATCTGGTTTAAATGTTGATAAACAGCTTGAAGCGTTATTTTCCCTTGAAGCATTTTCCATAACTTATAGCCGTAGACAGGCCCCTCTTTAATCAGCATTAAAATTTCTTCTTTCATTCCAACCTTTGTTTCAAATCCCTTAAGTCTTCTCCTTTTCGAGAACTCATCTATTATGCTTGGAGCCTTTAAACCGCTTCCCGTTAACAAGCAAATTATTTTGTC
>JAOZFL010000006.1 GCA_027491455.1 Thermoproteota archaeon
ACTAAGGAATATAATTCATCTGCACCCAAAACTCTATGGAATCCACTTAGAGATTTTTGATGTATAGGTAAATCAGGTTTTCCGTTTTTAGTTGTTACCCTCCAGCCATTGCTTTCCTAGCCATTGTAGCGTATTCTAATAGATATGGGTTTGCTGGAGAGAAAGCAGAAGCCTTTTGAAACTCTTCAAGGGCTTTTTCGTATTCTCCAATCCAGTAGTAGTTTAGTCCTTTTTCCAGGTGTGTATCTACGACACTAGGTTCTGTGTTTATGTTTAACTCGTTTACAAAGCTTTTAGCTATGTCTATTGGCACTAGGAAGTTAAAGCCCTCGATGTCCAGCCATTCACCTGATTGCAGCATCCTTCCAGAGCCAAACGTAGTTATCCCTATCACTTCACCCTTTTCATTGAATGCTGGGCCTCCGCTGTTTCCATGGGTTATAGCTGCATCTGTTTGAATAACCTTTGATTGATCTGGTTGTATTTTTAAGGCACTTACAATTCCAGAGGTTACCGTGGCTTCAAAAGTTGTTTCTGGGGAGAGATACATATGCATTGTAGCTACACCAGGATACCCTATAGCTATTACTTTGTCTCCCACATCTATTTTGCTTGAATCCCCTAATCTAACTGTAGGCATGTTTTCAGCTTCAATTTTAATTATCGCGACATCTTTACCTGATCTATAAATTAGGTTTCCACGAGTTAACCAGAATTTAGCGGCGCTGAGTCTTCTTACTTCTGCTGGAAACCCCTTTGCAAAGGAACCAACACCTCTTATGTAATGCCCCATATAAACAGTGATCTCTTTTTTAATGTCTAGGTCGAAATCATTCATGAAAACATTGAAGATCTCCTTAAGCTCCTCCTTGGTTACAGGGTATGGGTTATATCCATATTGCTGGAAGATTGGGGGAAGGGTTTTAGCTGCCCACTCTGTAGCTTTTAATGCAAAAACTTGTCTTAACTGATCTTCCTCTTCATGTACTACATGTGCATTGGTTAAAATATACCCATCTTTACTTATTATGAACCCTGAGCCCTGCCCCCCTGTTAAGAACTCAGGGATTTTAACCTTTGTGAATTCTTCGCCAGCATAAAGAAGATGAATGTAAGGTTCCTTATTTTCATCTAGAAAAGTTCCTCTCCACTCTGTATATATTAGAACCACTGCTGGTCGAGCGAGGTATGCAACTTTTTTCTCAGGTGGAACCGTTGGTTTGGGAGTTGGAGAAGGCTGACCCACACACCCCATAAGTAAAGGTATTGTGATGAAGGTTACAACATAAATTAGCTTCTTATTAATTTTCATTCTTTCACCTTTACAGTGGTTTTGAGGTTCAGTTTAAGGGGTATCCAAATGATTCTTTAAAAATCTTAAACTTTTTATTGGTTGCATCAGCTGTTTTGTTCTAATCACTTTCAAAACAGTTGTTCTAATTTAACTTAAATGATTGAAATTAAAATAAACTTTTTAAATACATGGAAAACTGTTTCAAGAGAAATTTTTCACTGATAACTGCTTCAAGCTATATTGGTTATAATTTTGGTTATGTGAGATGAAGAAGGAGAGAAGAAACCTGGTCTATATTCTATTATTCAAGGTCTTTCTTCATTTCTAGATACTGTTCTCTGGATATTTCTCCTTTAGCATATCTTTTCTTTAATGTTTCAAGTGCATCTGTCCTGGTTTCCCTACTTGTTCTCTCTGTGAAGGCCTTTATAACTAAGTATACCCCTACTATGATTAATCCTATGAAAATTAACCATAAAGCCGCTGCAAGGGGCCACATGAAACCCATTCCCCAGCTCATGCCCCAAGGCATTCCGCTCCATCCTCCCCAAGAAAATGGACAAGGCATTTCACATTCACCTCCTACATTTTTTCAAATGACTTTAACTCTAACTTCCCAATGTATTTGCCATGCCAAGAATGATACCAAACCTCCCCTGTGTAGGCGTTAACACTTAACATCCCCTGTACCTCGCCTTTACTAGTTATATGAACTGTGTAGTATCCATAAAATGGGTGTACATCTTCTGCTTCGCTTTCAGGCATAACCCTGTTAAGGTACCTTTGAGCGATTCTTTTTGCCTGTTCCTCGCTTATTAAAAGATGTGTACTAGTATATATCTTTACAATGCCTCCATGCATTCCGTACTTGGTGTTCCACATCATGTTGGGGCCAGGTTCTGGGTGAACACCTCCAGTGTATGGATCGATGAGCATTTCAAAGGCCCCTATACCTGTATCCTTCTCGATGTAGACAACATAGAAGTTGCACTGGAACTCTGTGATTTCATCAAGTTCAATGTTGGGGTCACCCAGGTAATCTAGGTATCCCTTTGCTATCTTAACTGCTTCATCCATTGATATCCTTTTATTTAATGGGTAAGTTGGGTACTGATCTACATCTTTCCTCTGCCCTCCTCCTTGGTAAATCTGTGACACAGCTACTGGGAGAAGGGGGGTTGTAGAAACAGCAAGTGTCAAACCTAGAAATATTAGTGACAAACCAGTGTACATTTTCTTATCCAATTTTTTTACACCGATCAACATATGTTTTTTGGGGGTTATAAAGCTTTTCCTTATGTTTTTTAAGGTTAAAAGCTTTTAGAAATCAACTTTACCTTTTTCTGCTAAATTAAAAGTTTATTTTTTAAAAGATTAAGATATTTAATCTTTAAAAGTGTAAACTGGATCAAAAAGCAACCCAGCTTTTTAATCGTTAAGAGTTGAAATCACTTGATGCTCGATGATTTGGATGCTAAAATAATAAACTTGTTACAGAATGATGCCAGGATGAGTTTCGCGAAGATAGCTGAGGAAACAGGTGTCAGTTTACCAACTGTGAAGAGTAGAGTTGAAAAATTGAGATCTAGAGGTGTAATTAGAGGTTTCACCGTTAAAATAGACCCTGAGAAACTAATAGGTGGATTAACCTTTTTCGTTGGGTTAAAGGTGAAGGTTTCATTGATCGACAAAGTAGTTGAAGACATCCTTGGAATAGATGATGTTACTGGATTGTACATGACAAGCGGCCCATCAGATCTTATCCTTAAGGTTTCAACATCTGATTTCTCAAGTTATCAGGAGTTTCTAAGGGAGAAACTGGGTAGAATAGAGGGAGTAGAGTCTGCCGACACCTTTGTCGTCATTAAAACGTTTAAAGACGATTACGGCCCAAGGGTGAGGCCAGGCTTCGGAATTAAACTTATCTGTGCATACTGCGGAAAGGAAATTAAAGAAAACCCTGTTAAACTAGTTGTTGAGAACAGAGAATTATACTTCTGCTGTAACTCGTGTTTAACACTTTATAAAAAGGAGATCCTTTCAAAGGAGAAGACACTATAAACTCCTCAACTATTCCCCCCTGAAAGCCATTCATGACCTCCACGCGGGAGAGGTGTAACAGGTAGATAAAATAGTTAACTATCTGAGAACGGTGAACCTCAGG
>JAOZFL010000092.1 GCA_027491455.1 Thermoproteota archaeon
ATAGGTTATATGGACTCTGGGTTAACCTGTAGTGCTGATTTCATTGTTATATGCGATGAAATTATTGGTTTGATTAAGAGGGTGCTTAACGGTGTCAGGGTGAACGAGGAGACATTGGCTGTTGAAGCCATAAAGGAGGCTGGACATGCTGGTAGCTATTTAAGGCTTAAACATACAAGGAAACTTTTTAGAGAGGAGCATCACTTAACTGATTTGTTAAGCAAGTCTTCTTGGAGGAAGTGGATGGATGAAGGAGGCAAAGACTTGACGAAGAGGGCAAGGGAAAAGGCAGAGAAAATATTGAGGGAGCATGAGGTAACACCTGTTCCTAAGGATGTTGTAGAAGAGATGGACAGGATAATTAAGGAAGCAACTAAAAAAGCTGTTCATTAAAAAGCAGCTATTTATCCTTTTATTTTTTACAACAAAGTAACCGAGAAAGCCTATATTCTTGCAAGGGTTGAGATTAACTGTGTAAAGCCTTAAATATTAGACCCCTCTATTTCCAATTGGTTTCACACACTGTTGAGCACCCATTTATGCCGGGAACACCCTGCATCAACCAAAACATAAGGTAACTTAACAGTGTTAGAGTAGATAATGGTTACTCTAATTCTAAACTTTGCCTCCTTTTGCACTCTGTTTTATGCTGTTCAGTCAATTTTGAATATTTACATCAGTCTAAAACCATATTTTAATGGGTCGTTGGGGTCCATCACTAATTGATTGAAACCGGTGATGTATGCGCTGCTCTTTATCTCGGGGATAACCCCTTTAAACCTGTCTATTTTCACTTCTTCCACTGCTTTCCCTCGGAAAATTGTTTTAAGTATACTTTCATGGATGAATTCTTCGTTCAGCTTTAACTCTCCTTTGGCGTAAAGTGTCGCTATCTTAGCACTTGTACCTGTTCCGCATGGTGACCTGTCTATTTGGCCTTCACCAAAGATAACAACGTTTTTGACATGGGCTTCTGGAACATCTGGTTCATCGTAGAATTCTATTAGGTTCACCTTGTTTATGTAGGTTTTCACTGGGTGTATAACTTTCACCTGGTTATTAACTGCTTCTCTGATCCTTAACCCAGCATCTATCAACTTTAAGGAGTTCTTGGGGTTTATTTTAAGGTTTACCTTTCCAACGTCAACTATGCCGAAAAAGTTTCCTCCAAACGCTATGTCCACCTCTATTTCTCCAAGGCCAGGCACATTTATTTCCTCTGTGCTGTAAAGAAATGAAGGGACATTTCTCATTTTAACCTCTTCAACATGTCCATTTTTGACTTTACACGTTGTTTCAATTAAGCCTGAGGGGACCTCTAAAACTATTTTTGTCTCAGGTTCCTTGACTTCAACCAGTCCTGTTTCAACGGCAACTGCTGCCACACCCATTGTTCCATGGCCGCATCCATCCAGGTATCCACCGCTATCCATAAAGATTACCCCTAGATCTGCTTTCTCATCTGACGGTTCAACGATCACCGCTCCGAACATGTCGTTATGCCCCCTGGGTTCATGCATAAGGAAAGTCCTTAAATGGTCATATTTCTCCTTTAGGTAGTCTCTTTTTTCAGCGACACTTTCCCCCCTTAACTTTGGGATGCCTGAGACAACTATCCTTGTAGGTTCACCTGCTGTATGTGAATCTATACAGGTAATAAGATTTGAAAATTTCATCTAAACACCTCTACATTCAATATATGTAAAATTAACTTGGTTTTTAACTCTTCATTGTTTCCTTTGCTGTTTCTCTGATTATTTCCTCGATTCTCTTTTTCACTTCTTTATCCAGGGGTTCAACTTCATGTTCCTCAATTAACCTTTTCGTTTTTTCCCTTGCTCTTTCCTCTAGTGTTTTTCCTCCTTTCTCCCTCCATTTACTGTAGAAGTCCCTGTTCATTAGGTCTGGGACTAGGTGTTCAGTCCAAAAGTGTTTCCTTGTGTGTTTCTCCTTCAGGTAGTTGCCTCCAAAACCTACCTTTGCTATTAAATCTAAAGCAAGTGTCTCATCGTTTACTTCTATTCCTTTAGCCATTCTTTTAACCATGGATATTATCTCGTCGCAAATCGTCAACAGCTCTAGACTGCCTATTAAACCTGAGGCCATGTACCCTAGGTCATGAATTAGATTTTGACCGGCAAAGGCTGAAATAGCCAGGTACATAGCTGCCTCTGCTAAGGCTTGTCCATCTAGGATTTTTGAGTCGGAGGCCCCGGCTAACCCGAACATGGGGATGTCGAAGTAATGGGCTATTTGAGCTATTGCAATGGCTAAGAGCATGGATTCAGCTGAAGCATAAACAATAGAGGATGTCTTCATATCCATGGTGAAGGTTCCCATCCCGACAATGAAAGGGGTTCCTGGATTAACTAGTTGAGCGATAACTAGGCCCCCCAGAGACTCAGCCCAACCTTGAACCAATGTTCCAGCCATGGTGACAGGGGAAGTAGCCCCTGACATAGGGGCGGGGTACCATATTTGTGGTAGTCCCTTTTTCGCCCATTCTATCAGTGAGTCTAGGTAGTTTTCTCCGTAGGTTAGTGGTGAGTGAGGTTCATTGTAAAGAGTAACTAGGGGTCTCCTCCTAAGTTCTTCTTCGCCGCCAGCCACTAAACTTGCCATTTCAATTTGTCTGTTCACCTGTGGTTTACCGTGCCAAGTGTAAATGCAAATGTGTTTAACAGTGTTTGATAAACCTGCTTCAAGTTCATGTAGTCCCACTACATTTGGCGGTACATCTGAACAGCTGAACAATCC
>JAOZFL010000005.1 GCA_027491455.1 Thermoproteota archaeon
ACTTCAATAGGCTTAAACTACTTCACTGCGGTTGTACCAAAGGTTAAAGAGTTTTCCGAAAAGTTTGTTGAAAGTGGGAGAATTAGAACTCTAAAAGAACTTGCTGAAGCTGATATTAATGAGCTGAGAAAGGTGTGGAGGAACAAAAGGTCATGGATAATTGCTAAGGAAATCGCTTCTTATTTATCGACTTTAAGCAAAGATGATAAAACAGCTCTTAGAACATGGGCGAGAAATGCTAATCTTGAAAACTGGAGAGAGGATCCTATTGGAAGAATTAAAGGAGTTGGATTAATCACATTTCAATACCTGAGGATGATGGGAGGCATAGATACTGTTATGCCAGATAAAATCGTTAAAAGGGTGATAAACGAGATTTTAGTTAAGGCTGGTTTGAAGCCTGTAAACGATGATATTGAATTTATTAAGAAAGCTGAAGAAATCGCCTTAACTTGTGGCTATAGACCAATAGAGCTTTGCTGGATGACTTGGTTAATTCAGCCTGAAGGAAAGCTAATGAGGATGGAGAAATACTCAAATATCCTTCCCAAAATCTAGGTGAAAACATGTTGGAAGAAGCCACGTACTTTAAAAGCCTCGAAGAATTATAAAGAGCATGTTTTCTCGCATAATCGATGAACTTGGAGTTATAGTAACTGCGACTTCATTAGACTTCACATGAGTTTAAATGGTAGAGCTCCAGCGGAGGAAGCAAAAATCAACCTTTAATATTTCTATAAGAGTAAATAAAAAGACCTTAGTTTTCAGGTTTAATTATTTTCAGGTTTTAATTAAATGCGGCTCTAAGCAAGTGAAGGTATATTTTGAAATTAATTTTAAATGTTGGACATGTTTATCCATGTAAAACTTTTAAATACTTCTATGGACTCCTTAAATTTGAAGGGCTTAGTTAAAAAGGGTTTAGAGAGGGAATCATTGTTAAGGTTCCGTGTTTAATGGTTATTTAGCGGTGAAGTGTTTTTCTATGTCAGTCATTGAAGTAACGGGGTTAACAAAGAAGTTTGGGTCTCTTGTAGCAGTAGACCACTTAGACTTTGAAGTTTGGAGGGGAGAGGTTTTCGGTTTGTTAGGGCCGAATGGAGCAGGTAAAACAACTACTATTCGAATGTTAGCTTGCTTAATTTCTCCATCTGAGGGTTCAGCCAGGGTTAATGGACAAGACATAGTGGAGGAACCTTTAAAGGTCAGGGAAACAGTTGGGATACTCACTGAGAACCCATGTCTCTATGAAAGGTTAACGGCATATGAAAACCTTGATTTCTTCGCTGAAGCCTACGGTGTCACAGATCCCTTGGAGAAAAGGGAAAGGATAAGGGAGCTTTTTGATTTCTTCGGGTTGTGGGAAAGGAGAAATGAAAAAGTAGCGTCTTTTTCAAGGGGGATGAAACAGAAACTTGCAATTGCAAGGGCCCTTGTACATAGACCTCCAATACTGTTTTTAGATGAACCTACAGCTGGTCTTGACCCTGAATCCTCGAAGGAGATCAGAGACCTTATAGAAAGACTTAGTCGAAAAGAGAAATGTACGATTCTACTCTGTACACATCGCCTCGAAGACGCTGAAAAACTTGCAAACAGAGTGATGATCATAAACAAGGGGAGAAACATTGCCACGGGGTCACCTGAGCAACTAAGTGAAAGGATAACTGGTCAACCCGTCGTAGAAGTTAAACTGGTGAAACTGAACCGAAAAGTGTTAAACGCTGTGAAAAACCTTAGTCAAGCCTTAAAAGTGGAAAGCTTTAAAGATAAAATATTGATAACCGTGGAGAACCCTAAATCTGCAACTCCTGAAATCGTTAAAGGAATAGTTTACGCTGGAGGCGAAATTTTAACTGTGAAAACACTTAGACCTTCCTTAGAGGAAGCCTACCTAAAACTTGTAAAAGGGGAATCGAGTTGAGGCTTAAAAAAGTTATGCTTGTCTTCAGGAAAGACTGGCTTGAAATAAGTAGGAACTGGCAAGTTATCCTACCAATAGTCATTCTACCATTCATTTTCTCCGTTCTACTCCCAATACTTGTTTCAATGGTCCCCGGTTCAACAGGTACATCCCCTGAAAACCTGGAGGAAATAACGAGGAACCTGCCTAGCCAAGTGAAAAACAAACTTGTAGGTATGACCAACCAGCAGATCATGTTTTACATCACAACCCTATATTTATTTGCACCTTTCTTCATTATAATCCCCATAATGGCGCCAAGTGCGATAGCTTCAGACAGTTTCGCCGGGGAAAAGGAGAGAAGAACCATTGAAGCCCTGCTTGCAACCCCGATATCCGACACAGAAATGTTCCTGGGGAAAACACTTGTTTCCTTCATTCCAACCATGACCGTCACCATAGCTTCCTTCATCACCTACTCAGCCATCGTTAACCTTTACTCAACCACAATGTTCAAATGGAAACCCCTACTTCCAAATCTAACATGGCTCACAATGATTTTCCTGCTTTCCCCAACAGTGGCCCTTGCAAGCATAGGCTTAACAGTCATGGTTTCAGCCAAAGTGAAAGGGGTCAGGGAAGCACAGCAAATCAGCGCAGTACTCCTCATCCCCATCATAATCCTAGTGATCATCCAAGCCTCAGGAGCTGTTTTCATCGGCCCCTCCATGATAACAGCTTTAACAGGGATATTCGCAGCAATAGATTTCTTAGTGATCTACCTCGGCGTGAAAATGTTCAGAAGAGAAGAAATCCTCTCCAAACTAGCCTAAAAACTTTTCTTACGGATCCAGCAGAAACACATTGTTTTAGGTGCTTAATCCTGTATATAATGGTATTTATTTTTGTTTTTGCTTCAGCTTAGTCAGCTCCCCTTAAAAACATGTTGTAATAGTTTCTTTCCCATAGACCTAGACTGGAAGGCCTAAAATTTAGGCCTTTTTAAAGATTTCCTTTTGCACGGTGTTATCATCTTTATCATCTAATCTTCTACCTCGAATAGGAGCTCTGAAACCTTTTCCTTGAATTCCGGTAGCTTTCTCTTAACTATGTCCCACACTATTTCCAGGTCTACACCGAAGTATCCATGTATAAGTATATCCCTTAACCCAGCTATCTTCCTCCACTCCACCCCCGGCTTTCTGTCCTTGACATGCTCCGGGATCTGCTTCACAGCTTCACCTACAACTTCAAGGTTCCTGACAACTCCGTCCTGAACCAGTTCATCCTTTGCAAACTCTTCGAACCCCATATCCCGTGTGTATTTCTCGATTTTCTCGATGGCTTCTAAGACATCTCTTATGTATGCCTTATAGTTTCTCTGCATACTTCACACTTCCAAAGATGTAGGGTTTAAGATCAGGTTTCACTGCTTCCTTGATGACAAGGTCAACTTTACACTTGAACAGATCTTCAAGGAAGAACTTAAGCTCCATGTAGTTGTCAAAGGTTTTCATTCCCTCCTCAAACTCAACCAAGACATCCACATCGCTTCCAATCTTCTGCTCGTCCCTCGTGTACGAACCGAACAATCCAATTTTCTTCACACCGTATTTCCTTATTTTTTCCATGTTCTCCTCGATCTTCCTCAACAAGTCTTTGTATCTCAGCACCTTTAACCCCTATAACTCATTACACCCTCCAATACTTATATATCCTACGTTAAAAGGGGATGTACTTGAAGGGGTTCTTAAAGAATTAATGGATTGCTCTGCAGGGGTAACCATAACTAAATCCCGCTTCCCTCTACTCCCCCCCATGTGCATGGTTATTACGCCCACTGCAAGAAGTACAGGAGAGACGAAGGCAGCAGTGCCTTGGAAATCATTTGTTGAGGCAACACTGTTTTCTGACAAGGATGCAGCCTCGTTTTAGCCGAGATGAGAGGCGTGGAGAGGAAAGAAGTTGAAATAGAAGTCATTGCTTTAAGCTGCAGTGTCAATTCTAGCTAGGCGTTGATAGGTAACCCTAATGTAACGGTTTTTGTTTTATTTTCCTTCAGCTTAGTCAGCTCCCCTTAAAAACATGGTTAAGCTTATTATGCCGACGACTGCCCCGATAACAGCTACAATAACAAAGAATCCTATTGGCTCTGGAAAAGCAACTAGAAATTTATGTATCGCCTCTATGCTCGGTTTAGTTCCTGTTAACACAGGTATTACGTGTTGCATGTAGCCTGCAGTGTAACCAGCATACATTAATAGGTATGTGACACCCGTGACTCCTAGATTGTAGATTACGAAGTTTAAGTAACCTAGAATCCTGCCTGATCCCTTAACTTCCCCGACTAACCTCCAAAGTTGTGAAAAACCAAGATTACCCATTACTCCAGCGACAATGTATAAAATGTAACCCACTGTAAACCACATGCCGGCGTTACCACCAGCTATTATTCTTGGCATTTGAAGATTTGGTAGAGTGATCAACAACGTTATAACAGACGCCACAAATGCATGGCTAAGAGCAATATACATGAAGTATTTCCCTAAATTCCTCAACACACCCCACCAATCTTGGAATAATATAAGATACTTATATAAATATAACACTTTTATATTACATAAGAAATAAATTAAAGAAAAGAAAAAGAATTTAAGAGTCTTTTTTAAACCCTTTAAAAACCATGAACCCTTTAGAAACCGAGTAAAATGAAAAACCACTCAGCTAATTAAACCGTTAACACCCACCATGTAAAAAAGAGTTTAAAAAGACCTTGGGGTTTCCCTAATACTTACTTGCAGCCTCTGCTCCACTACTTTCAGATTCAATCCAAGAATGACTTAAATTCATGGCAAAAGCACCATTTCAGAGAGAAATTTTCCTTCTTTTAACCTTCAACCATTTATTTCACGGTGGACAGCCCTTCATTAAAGAATTAACCTAAAAAACAAGGAAAACAACCTGAAATAATGACCCTTAATCAGCACACCCATATCAATGTAGCGCCCCCTTTGTATCTTATCACAACTTCAATATCAATAATCAGCCAGGCTTCAGCTGCTGCTTCCATTGGTTCCCCGCGATAAAAGCTTTAACAGGGCTATTTCTATACCTCCATCATTACACCGGCTTATGTTTAGACGATGATAAAAACCTAAAGATAAACACTGAAAACACCGTGATCACACCCGTAAAAACAAATACTTGGTTTAAACCAAAAACATCCGCTATTAAACCAGCTGCAACAACGTTCACTGTTCCCCCCAACATATTCATTGATAAAATAAGTCCATAAAGAAAACCCGCCATCTCCATATTAAAGAAATCAGCGAACAAAGAGTAAGCGACTGGATACACACCGTAAACACCCCAGCCAATAACCAAAACAAAAAACACCAACAAAAAAACATTTAACGGCCAAGCCATGAGAAAAGAAAAGAAACCGACAAGCATAAAATTCACAGCTAACACCTTCAAACACCCAAATTTATCAGAGAAATAACCAGAAACAAAACTACCCACCATCCCAGCCACCATCATCAAAGAAGCAACCAAATCCGAAGAAAACACATCCAACCCCTTAAAAACTAAATAAGTAGGGATATAAGTGTAAAGAACACGGTAAACCCCGCCCAACGCAAAAAAAAAAAACAAAAAACAAAAAAGAGAAAAACCATGAAGAAAAAATTTCTCAGGGAAAAACATCTTTCCACCGGGTTCAACTGTTCTTTCCTCCTCAACGAGAAAAGCTAACGGGGACAAAACCAAAGACAAGGAACCCCAAACAAGAAAAGGAACCCTCCAATTAAAAAAATGAACCAGGAAAGCTGTGGACACAAACATTAAAAGCAACCCCAAATCCCCGAAACCACTCTGCAAACCCAAAGCCTTCCCTCTACCGCTCCTAAA
>JAOZFL010000132.1 GCA_027491455.1 Thermoproteota archaeon
GAAGTCGAAAGAGAAGCCGAGGCCAGAGGCATTAACAGATCAAAGTTTATAAGGCATTCTCTGGCTTGGTTGTTAACGAAATATTTAAAGGTAAAATCAAGGCGAATGGAGGCTATAACGAGGAAATAATTGTTTTCCAGTTCAACTCTGTTTTCTTTTCCTTAACGACATGAAATCTGTTCCCATTTGAATCATAGAAATCATTGAAATCAATTAACTAATTTATTCACTTAAGGATTACCTTTTAACTCGATATGTAACTGCCTGGAGGGTGCTCAGATATAGATAAATGCATAATAGTCATGGGGACAAGACCTGAAAAGGGCTTTAAGCCCTCGGGAGATAATTAAAATGACCCCTATAATCAAAGGTTTAAGTAGAAGGGGGGAAAACTTCATCCTTGTACACGCAGGGCAACACTACGACTACAATTTATCGTTACAATTCATCGATGAGCTTAATCTACCTCAACCTAATTACAGCTTCAAATTATTGAATCAGAACCCAGCTTCCCAAACAGCTGAAATGATGATGAAACTTGAAAAAATCGTTTTAAAAAGCAAAACAGATCTTCTCTTGATTCAAGGAGACACAAATACAACGCTTGCAGCTGCACTTGTAGGGTTCAAGCAAAAGGTACCTGTAGCCCACATAGAAGCTGGCTTAAGAAGCTATGATATGAGGATGCAAGAGGAACATAACAGAAGAATGATTGATCATGCCTCAAAATATCTTTTCGCTCCAACAGAGATATCTAAAGAAAATCTCTTGAGAGAAAACGTTTGGGGAGAAATACATGTCACAGGAAACACGGTTGTAGACGCTTTAACCCAATATTTCCACCTAGTGGATAAAAGAGGGTTAGTGATGGAAAAAGTTAAATTCAACGATTTCGCCCTTGCAACTGTTCATAGAGCTGAAAACGTTGACTCCCCAGAGGTGCTTCAAAGCATTGTAGATGCATTTATCGATTCACCTTTACCAGTAGTCATTCCTCTCCATCCAAGGACAAGGAAGAAACTGAAGCAATTTAACCTTTGGGAAAAAATTAGTTCATGCGGAAGCATCCAGGTTCTTCCCCCACTCGGATATCTAGAGTTCATTTATCTGATGAAAAAATGCAAAATAATATTAACAGACTCCGGGGGCTTACAAGAGGAGGCAACTGTACCTTTGATAAGAAAAAAAGTTATAGTGTTAAGGAACTCAACTGAGAGACCTGAAGCCGTTAAGGCTGGTTTCGCTAAGATTGCCGGGCTTAAAAAGGAAAACATACTGAAATGTTTGAATGAAGCCTTAAATGATAGGACTCCTCTGCCGAAGGAGTCTCCATTCGGTGATGGACGTGCATCTGAAAGGATAATTAAAGTTATTTTAAAGGAACAACGATTTAACTTTTTAAAGAGCTGATGGAGCTTGGACAAGAGGGTTCTGAAGAAGGGTTTGTTGAAGAAAATAAAGGGGTTAGAGGCTGTTCTCTGTGTTTTGGGGTTAGGTCATGTGGGGCTACCCATAGCCGCAGTTTTCTCAGATAGAGGATTTAAGGTTATAGGGGCCGATATAAATGAATCCCTCATAAACAGAGTTTCAATGGGGGAAATACATGTAGAAGAACCAGGTCTCAAGGACAGAATCCTTAAAAGCATAGGTGAGGGAAGGATAACCTTTACAACCGATACTGTTCAAGCAGCTCAAAGAGCAGATGTAATCATTGTCTGTGTCCCTACACTAGTTGACAGCGATAAAAAACCTGATTTAAACCCGTTAAACAGATCCATAGAATCTGTTGCAGATATTCACCTTAAAGGCAAGTTACTGATCATTAGCAGTACAGTTCCCCCTAGAACAATTAAAGGGGTTGTTGCAAGGAAAATAGAGGACTTAACTGGATTAAAGTGCGGGCTTGATTACTGGTTGGCCTATTGTCCAGAAAGGGTAACTCCAGGCAAGGCTTTAAGGGAATTTATCTGGAACCCTAGAGTCATAGGAGGGTGTACACAGGTTTGCTCTGAAATAGCGAAGGAGCTATATAGCCAAGTGGTAAAAGGAAAGATATTCATAACAAATTGTTTAACCGCTGAAATTGTAAAGTTACTTGAAAACACATATAGAGATGTGAACATAGCTTTGGCGAATGAATTTGCCTTAATATGTAGAGGGCTGAACATAAATATTTTTGAAGCCATCAATCTAGCTAACACGCATCCCAGAGTCAACATACACATTCCAGGACCAGGGACAGGTGGACCCTGCATACCCAAAGATCCCTACTTCCTTCTTTCAGCCGTAGAGAAAACAGAGCCTAAATTGATCCCCTTTTCAAGACAAATAAACGAACACATGCCTATATATGTATTTAACAGGTTAAAAGAAACGTTGGAAGAGGATGGAATGAAAATTGGGGGGTCAAAGGTTTTAATATTGGGAGTCGCGTACAAAGGTGACGTAGAAGACACAAGGAACAGCCCAGCTGAAACTTTAATCAGGAAGCTACTGAGTTACAGGGCTGAGGCCCTTGTCTACGACCCCTTTACACCTACAACCTTTGGAGCTAAAAGGGTTAGAAACCTTTACTTAGGTATAAAAGAATCGGACTGCATGGTTATCATGACAGATCACAGTCTATTCCGAGAGATAGATCTAGAAGAAATAAGGAAGCTAAAGGATAAATACATCATCTTTGACACCAGAGGGATAATTAACCATCAAAAAGCAACGAGTAAGGGGATAAAGTATGTAGGGTTAACATTCACTCCGTAAAAGGGGTTAAGCGGTATTGCTTGTTCTTAATCAGGTAACCTGATTTTTTAATGTTTCCCTCACTTTCATCATTTTTCACAGGGTTAACCCCCTAGAAAAAGCAAATGAACTTCTTTGATCAGGAAAACCTTTTATTTTTAACCATACTGTTTCAT
>JAOZFL010000198.1 GCA_027491455.1 Thermoproteota archaeon
ACAACGTATCCATTCATGGGGGTTCTATCAAACTTAAAGGCTTGGATAGTTGTTCTAATCGCTGGATTGGGCAATGTAAAGGGGGCTGTTTACTGTAGCTTCCTATTAGCGTTCGTGGAGACCCTTGCTTACTACGGGTTATCTGCTGGATGGCAAAACGTTATCTCCGTGATCATAGTAATATTGGTTCTCCTATTTAAGCCATCAGGCCTCTTCGGCACGGAGGTTAAAGGGATATGGGAAAGATAACTGGTATCTACAAGGTTAACAAATCAAGGTTGCTGCTAATCATAGCTTTTCTAATCGCACTTATACCGCCCCTGCTAGGAAACGAGTATCTTACCACTGTCTTCATCTCTATTTTACTTTGGGCAGCAATCAGCGCATCATTTGACCTTACAGCTGGCTTTATAAGGGTAACAAACTTTGGATACGCTGGTTTCTTCGCTGTAGGGGCATATACCTCCGGTTTATTAGCATTACATTTCGGAATATCTCCATGGATAGGCTTATTCCCAGGTATCCTGTTTGCAGCTGCACTAGGAGGACTCGTAGGATTACTAACCCTCAGATTGCATGGAATATTCGCAGCTGCTTTCAGCTGGTTTATCGCGGAAACAATTAAATACACTTTAGCTGCAGAGGCAGATGTAACGAGGGGATATCATGGTCTCATGAATCCCCCTCTCTTTCCAGGGGTCTCTAGGCTACCATACTACTACTTTATCCTTGCTGTCTTAGTGTTTGAAGTAGCGGTTCTCATGAAACTTGTTAAGGGAAAAATGGGCTTTGCATTCAGGGTAATAGGAGAAGATGAAACAGCAGCCAGGTCAATCGGAGTAAACGTGGTTTTCTATAAAGTTGCATGTTTCACGATTTCATGTGCATTTGCAGGTTTACTAGGGGTTTTCTACGCGCATTACGTAGGGGTTATAACCCCGGATGTCAGCAGTCTAGGAATAACAGTGCCTGCATTGGCAATTTGCTATGTTGGCGGTGTCGGTACAATATGGGGATCCATCCCGGCGGCTTTCATAATAATAACGATATTCGAAACTCTCAGGGAACTTGAAGCTTTCAGATTCATCATCTACGGTGTACTTCTAATAGTCGTTATGATCTGGGCTAGGGGTGGACTAGTGGGTTTAGCTACTAAGATACGTGGAAAGATGCTCAGGAAATAAGTGTTGGTTTCAATAAAAGTTAGCTAAAGAACTTCAAACCTACAACCCTTTTTTCTACTCATACTCCAAAACCTTTTCTTGAAAGGGGGAAATTACACTCTTAAAAAGGAACTTATCTACTCTAAGGTTTTATGGTAAGTATAAAGGTTTTAAAGTCCCAAATACACCTTTCTCACATGTTCAGATTCTAGAAGTTCTTCTCCGGTCCCCTCAAGTATTATTCTACCTTGTTCCATTAGATAGCCTCTATCAGCCATTCTCAGAACACTTTCCACGTGTTGTTCAACCATTAATATGCTTATTCCTTCTTCCCTTACTCTCTCAATAACTTTGAAGAGCGTTACCACCAGTTTAGGCATTAAACCCAGGGACATTTCGTCCACCATGAGGAGAGACGGTTTCAGCATCAGAGCTCTGGCTATTGCCAGCATTTGCTGTTCCCCCCCACTAAGTGTTCCAGCAAGTTGTTTTCTCCTTTCCTTTAAACGAGGAAACAATTGATAAACAAACTCCAATGAGTCTTCAACATCTTTTTTCCTCCTCAAATACGCTCCCATCAAAAGGTTTTCGTAAACAGTCATTTTCTCGAAGAGCTGTCTACCCTCTGGGACTGCGGCTACTCCAAGTTTAGCTATTCTATGCGGTGGAAGTTTGCTGAGCTCTGTTCCATTGAAGGTTATTTTACCCTGTACTGGTTTAAGAATCCCCGTTATAGTTCTTAGAGTAGTTGTTTTCCCCGCCCCGTTTGGCCCTATCAGTGCAACTATTTCTCTTTCTCCAACGTTAAGTGAAACATCCCAGAGTGCTTGGAACTTTCCATAGAAAACATCTATTTTCCCTACTTTAAGCATCTCTCCATCACCTAGAAAATATACCTCTCACCTAGATAAGCTTCAATAACTGCTTTGTTGCTGGATACCTCCTTTGGGGTTCCTTCCGCGATTTTTTGGCCGTAGTGTAAAACGACTAGTCTTTGAGATATATTCATTATGAACCTCATGTTATGATCAACAACCAAGGTTGTCACGTTTCTCTCGTTAAATTTCCTTATTAAATTTATCATTATGGGTAGTTCACCGGGTGTTAGACCCGTTGCTGGTTCATCTAATAGAATCAAGTTTGGATCTGTTAACAAAGCTCTTGCTAACTCAACCCTTTTCATCTCAACAACATTTAGACTTCCAGCGATTAAATCCTTTTTTTCAAGAGGGAAATTAACGAATTCCATAGCCTCTATAGCTGCTTTTTTCGCCTCTTTAAAGTCTGATAATTCTTTTCTACCGAACATTATTCCACTCATAACGTTTTCAAGTGCTGTCATGTTCACGAAGAGACGTGTAATCTGGAAAGTCCTTGCAACCCCCTTTTTACATATGTGTTCCGGTTTCTTCCCAGTTATATCCTCCCCTCCTAAATAAACTTTTCCTGCTTCAGGTTTATAGATTCCATTTATCACGTTGAGAAGAGTTGTTTTTCCAGCTCCGTTTGGACCAACTAAACCCAGAATTTCCCCTTTGTAAATGTCGAAGCTCACCTTGTTCACAGCCACTAAACCCCCAAACCTTTTCACTACATCATTGATCCTTAGAATTGGTTCATTCATTTTCCATCAAACCCTTGTCTTTTCAACTTGAAACTTATATTTCACGTCTAATTTTGTCCCAAAAATTAATAAATCATTATCACTTGAAATTTTGGATATCCACATAAATTTCCTTTATATTAAAAGGTTTTATGTTTTTAAGCCTCTAAAACATAATGGATAAATCACTGTAAACCTTAAATAATTAATAAATATTTAAGTGCTATAGCCTTTGCTTCTCTCCTCTTACTAAGACAATGAGTATTTAAATCCAATGTTTTCTTCTAGAGCTTTTTCATAGGCGAACTTGGCTGTTGACGCGTCTTGAACAGCTAGTCCAACGGATTTCCAGAGAGTTATCTCCTTCGATGAAATCCTTCCCCTTTTTAATCCAGTAGCTATTTCCCCTATTTCAGCATATATATGATCCTCTGTTATTGCTCCTTCCCTTATAGGGATTAAAATGTCACCTGACTCAGCCAGTACAGCTTCTCTGGAGTCTACGACGACCCTTGATTTCTTCACGGTTTCAGTGTCCAGTTCTCTTGCATCTCTCCCCATCCAACCAATTGAATTTATATGTGTACCGGGTTTAATCCATTCACCCCTTAAAACTGGTTTAACAGATGTTGTAGCTGTCACCAGTATGTCGCTTAATTTAACTGTTTCCTCTGCTTTCTCCATGGGTTTAGCTTCAACGTCAAGTTTCTCTTTTACTTTTCCAGATAATTTCCTTGCTCTTTCAGCTTTAACGTCATAGATTAAAACCTTCTTTATCTCTCTTACCATTTTAACAGCCCATATCTGGGTAAATGATTGAACTCCTGCACCGATTACACCTAAGATCTCAGAGTCTTCCCTAGATAGATATTTAGTTGCTAAACCACTGGCTGCCCCTGTTCTCATAGCTGTAATGTAATTGCCTTCCATGAGGGCTAGTGGTTCACCTGTTTCAGGGTTGTTAAGTTGAATAGTTGCATGTATCGTGGGTAACCTAAGTTTATAGTTCTCTGGGTAAACAGAAACTATTTTAACGGCTAAAGCTTTAAGCGGTTCTATGTATGCAGGCATGTAAAGCATGGTGCCATTATATTTCTGGATAGTTATCTTCGGCCTCAAAGGAACCATTGCTTTTCCCTGAACAAGGGCTGAAAAAGCTTTCTCCATTAGGTCAATGACTTTTCCCATGTCTAAAATCTTTTCTAAATCTCCTCTGCTAAGAAGCAAAACCAAGATCAACTCCTCCTTTCAATAGAGGATAAAACAGCTTCCTTAACAGCTTTAACAGCTTTATCAAGGTTTTCCTTGGTTAGTCCCCCGCCAAAACCTAGTTCAGCTGTTCCTCCTCCGCTTCCACCTAGGGATCTACATATCTCCCCGGTTATCCTGCCCATGTTTAAGCCCTTTGCTAGGAGTTCAGGGCTGCTTCCAGCCACTAAACCAGGTTTTTCACCTAGGCCTCCAACAACTACAACTAAGTTCCTCCTTTCCCTTGTAGCCTCTCTCACAAATCTGCCAAGTGTTTTTGCATCAGCTTCATCTATAACTCCTGAGGAAACATTTATTCCCCTTATTTCCTCAGCTTTGATCAATAGATCCTTAAACCTGTATTTTGTTAACTCTCGGTTTTTCTCCGCTATTCCCTTTTCAAGTTGATTTTTCTCCTTCTTCAGCCTTCTAAGCAAAGAGGGGACTTCATCCATGGATATACTCATTTCTCTAGCTTCACTTCTTACTTTGTTCATGTAGTTCAATGTTTCTTCAACAGCTTTCTCACCTACTAGGAACTCTATTCTTTCGACTCCCTTCTTCAACCTAAATTTACTCATCAGTTTAACCATTCCAACCTCTATGGTGTTTGAGCAGTGTGTACCACTGCAAATACTTGTGTCGATTCCCTCTATCTCAACTATCCTTATCCTTTCCTCTTCAGGGATCTCCTTTGCCCAGTGTACTTTGCCCATGATTTTCCCGAGTTCCTTTTTTGAAACAAAATAGGTTTTCACTGGTTTAGCCTCATAAATAACTTTGTTTGCCATTCTCTCTATTTTTTCCAAGGCTTCCCAGGTTATTTTCTCGGTTAACACATCTAACCTCACTTTTCCATCCTCTATTCCGAAACCTGCATATTCAGCTCTCCCCTCAACCCTTTCAATTGAAGATAAAACTATGTGGGAAGCTGTGTGGCACCTCATGTTTAAGAGTCTCCTTTCACGGTCAATTAATCCAAAAACTTTTCCATCCTTCAAAGACTTCTCTGTTGAGGGTGA
>JAOZFL010000128.1 GCA_027491455.1 Thermoproteota archaeon
CCTTTATGTTCACCTTTAGCTTGATGTTCAAGCCGTTGTAAACAAGCCAGGAATGAAGCACCTTCTTAAACCTAGATAGGTAGGAGCCAGCCTTACCCTCACTTTCCATCTTCCTAATAAAATCCATGAAGCCGTCCCTGAAAGCCTTGGTTTTAGCCACCTTGAGTATAGCCTTAGGATCTGTGTTGTTCAACTTGCAGTAATAGCCTAGAGTTCTAAGATAGACTGCGGCGGTAACTATCGGCTTAGCTGCCAAATTTTCAAACCACCGCTTAACATCTTCATCCTTAAGCAGGTAAGCATACTTCGCTTTCAACCCTCATCAAGTATAGAATAAGTTGGAACCAATATTAAAGGATTCGATTAAAAAATTTAGTGGGCCGGGTGGGACTCGAACCCACGTCCTCCGCCTCCTCCTTGGCCTGTTGAATCAGCCGGTCAGGACGGCGTCATACATTTAGCCTTAAAAGGTCTCTAGACCACCGGCCCTAACCCTGTCAATGTGTTTCTTTGATACAGTTAATTTAAGTTAAAAATGGTAATTTAAATCTTTATCTGTAATTGTTGGGGGATCTGTGAAGCGGAGTCCTTGAAGCATTTACATAGGACATGAAAGGTTTTACACTGAAACCCTTATTTTACAAGGTTAATATAAATATAGGAGCTGCTTCTTAGTGAATACCACATCTCCATTTTCCCCGGTGAAATCGGTGTTTCAAAGGAGACTTTACCTCGATAACTTTCTTCAGGTTGTAGCTCAACCTTGGAGGGAAAAGTGTTTTCCAGCTTTGGCGTTATGAAATGGTGGCTGAAAAGATAGCCACTTTCATCTTGAAGGGCAAATATATGAAGATAGCAGCTAACCTTTCTGGAGCCAATGTTTTCAACTATTATGTCCAGGATTAGATAGACCCAATTTTCATCTGCTTTGTGATCCCCGATTTCTTTCTTAATTTTTTGAATTGACGGTGATCGCTATGTTTTCTATTTCTAAATTTATCAGAATAATAAAAAAATGGTTTGGTTAATTTTTAGTTTAGTTTTCATTTATCCCTAAGAGGTTTAATCTGTTTTATTTAATTTCTCTTCAGTTTCTCTTTTGTTTCTTCAATTGTTCTATTTTTTTAACATTTCAACTACTCTTCTCCACGGGGGAGCAGAAGAAGCTTATCCGTGCCTTTCCAGATGCCTCGTAACTGGATGTTTTCAAGTCAACAGATGAGGACACTGTAACTGATCGTGCGGTAGGCACTGGGAAACCCTGTACAGGCATCGGCTCCTTATGTTATTAAGGGATGGAAAGTTACGAAATTAGGTTAGGAACTTAAAACAAAGCTTTAAAGTTTTTCAAACCTAAACTCGCAATAGGAGTCTCCCTTCGCTATGCACTTGAATTCTTCGCATGTTAACCTTTCTCCTAAAACTTTTTCAAGTACCCCTACAAAGAAACCGCATAGGAAATGGCAAACAGGTTTTTCAGATTTCCCATAAACCTCCGCGATAAAAGATTGTTTAACTCGGATGTAGCCACCCCCTTTTTCAGAATCTACGTTTATGTCTTCAACTTTGAACCACCCGCAACCAGATGAGCCATAAAACTTGCCCCACTTTCCCAAGAAATCCATGCCTCTTTCCTTCCATGCTTGAAGTTGAACTTCAGCAGAGCCTTTACCAGCACGGATACCGGCATCATAGAAAAGCGCTGAAGCCTCATCGCCAATTAATGCTTCGATGTTTTTCTGCAGGTCCACAAAGGTTCCAGCACGTAAAATCACCACACGTGTTTCTAGCTGCTTTATCCAAGCTTCACCCTTCATTCTCTCTATAAGAAATGCAGGTTTATTCATTGTGTTCCCTCTAACCATGTACACTTTAAGACTTGGCCTTGTTTAAATTTATTTCTTGCAGTTTTTATGTAATATTCCATGGCAATGCTTATTCATTTTCCATGTTTAAAGGCGATAAACACGCATTGCTTTGACCCGCTGCGGAATTCTGTTTCAACAAGCTGTGGCATCACTTGGGATATATTTATCAGATTTTTAAGCTATTCAACGATTTTCCTTAGATCCCCCTAAATTCAGAAATTTCCAGGGTTTTTAAGGGTTTATTTATAGCTTCTAAAAGAAAGATGCCAGCTAATAGGTAGGCTCATCGAAGAAATAAAGCTTAGTTTTTCAGGGGTTTTGAAAGGAGGTCTAAAATAAGAAGAAGTGTTGAAATTATAGAGATTGCAGGGAAAGCGTAAACAGTGGTAGTAGTTGGTTGTAATGTCGTAGAGCAAACATGGAAGGGAAAGTGGAAATAGAGAACCAAGGGCTTCTCTGCTCGCACAGTGAATTTCTAAAAAGTTCCTTTTTAAGGGTTTGTGTACATGGAGGTTGGACTTGTTCACATTGTATTACATAGTTACAGACCAAGGCTCAAGCCTTGCTCCCCACCATGTAGCCGAGGAGCCCTGCTACCAATGTTTAGTTTTTATAATGATATAAATTCAGCGATAAATATAGTATTAGAGGTGTGTTCCCGATTAAACCTATATGTAAACTTGCTATGATAATGGTTGAGTTGAAGTGGGTTAGGGATTTGTCTCATTTAAGTTTGGGTTGTTCATGTTTAAACTCTTGGTTTAATGTTTAATCGGTGAGCGGTTTGGAGGGGGTTATATTTAAGGATAAATCTAAGCTTCTCCCCAGCTACATCCCAACTACTCTTCCACATAGGGAGGAGCAGAAGAAACTCATTCACACCTTCCTAGATGATTCATTATTGGATGTGCCGAGTCAACATATGAGGATTCTGCAGTTAATCGGTGCAGTTGGGACAGGGAAAACCTGTACAAGCATTAATTTTTTAAACGAGTTTAACGAGGAAGCCAGGTTACTAGGTGTTAATCTCAGAACAGTTTACCTGAATTTAAAGGTTTTAGGTAGCAGCCCTGTTGCCCTTTACAGGGCTCTTACAAGGAAAGCAGCTCCTGAAATTTACTCTGCAAGTTTAGGTTCATCTGAGATACTATTTAACCTGGTACGGTTTTTAAGTGATAAAAAGAGATATTTACTCATGGTACTCGATGAAATAGGTTACCTTGTCAAGTCTGGAGGGAAAAACGTCATATATGACCTTACAAGGCTGAATGAAATAGAGCCGAGGGAACCGAGCAACATCCTAGGTGTAATCTTCATAGCTAGGAGCAAGGATTTCCATAAGAGCCTTGGAAAAGCTGAACTTAGCTCTCTGGGTAGATGTTGCATTGAGTTCCCGAATTACAGTTCTAAGCAGCTCTTCGACATACTTTCACTAAGGGTTAAGGAGGCTTTTAACCCAGGGTCTGTGGACGAGGAAATAATAGGATATGTAGCCGATGTAACTTCCCAGCCCCCTATAAATGGAGATGTCAGATACGCCTTAGACATTTTACTTTACGCAGGAACCCTAGCTGAAACCCAGGGCTACGATAAACTGTTACCTGAACATGTAAGGAGGGTTCACGGGGAAACACATTATCTAATAAACACCGAGGAAATCATGACTCTTCCCTACCTTGAAAAAGTGGTTCTTTTAAGTATTGCCAGGGCTCTCAAAAACAAAATGTCTCCATATGCTTCCTTAAGTGAAATTAGGAAGGCATATTTCATCGTCTGCGAGGAATACGGGTTGAGGAAGAAAGAGGAAATAGAGGAGGAAATCCAGGATTTATGTGACAGGGGGTTAATAGATATTAAGTCCTTAACAAAGATCGGTGTAAGCGGGGTTGAAACAGCTAAACTGGAGAAATTCATTGGAAGCCTCATAGATAGACTTGGAAAGGAGATAAAATGAGAACTGTGAAAAAGGAACTAGAAGCTGCACTTGGAAGCAAAACAAAGCTGAAAATACTGGTTTCAATTGCCCAGGAGAAAAACTCTTTGACGAGATACCAGATTCAAAGGAAGTCAGGGGTGAACCCTTCAATGATTAAGAAAAGTGTAAAGGACCTTGTGGATCAAGGATGGATAAAAGAAATAGATTCCACTCCAAAAAAATACATGTTAAACATGGAAAAGGAAGTTGTAAAAGAGTTTGTTCATTTCCTGAGGAAAATTGGTGTTATCTAAAAGGCATCAGTGGGAAAGGTTTCAATGGAAAGAAATATGTTAACGAGGTTGATTAAAAGTTTCGGTATATATCGGCTTTCATAAACTTAGCAGAGTTTTGGTTTGGATGAAGAGACAGGTTAGCCGTGTAAATCACAAGGCTACAGGAAAGTAAGTGTCATCACAATGATTTTCTAAGTTGACCATTTCCAATTTAAGAGGATTCATTGCATTGGTGGTTAATCATATTCACTAGGAAATTTCTCAGGGTTCCCCTTTTTCAGGGGCTCAGCGAATCAATTTACTCAACCTAAAAAGGGCTTTCCTCTTTTCCTCATCTTCAATGGTTGCCTCTCTGACAGCTTCCTCTAGAAACTTAATTGATTTATCGTATAGCTTCCGTGGAACAGGGTAAGGGACCCCGTCCTTTCCACCATGTGCAAAGGAGAACTTAGCAGGGTCCCTCCAACTTGGAGGTTCACCGTATATCAGAGCTGATATCAATGCAAGGGCTCTAATGGTTGCTGGACCTATACCTTTAACTTCAAGTAACCCTTGGAATTTCCTCGGTTGCAGCTCATAGGTTTCCTTTACTGCTTCCCAGTTAATTCTTCTAGGCATGGACAGGTAATTTATCCCTTTAAGCATGTTTACAGGTTTAAGTATTTCTTTTCCACCTATCCATTTCTCAAGGGTTTCCTGGTGTTTAAATTGGTTTTTAACCTTTAAAAAGAGCTCTATGAGTTTCTTTGGTTTTTCATTTACAAGGTCAACGCTTACCTCTCTGCATTCCCTGCTTTCCTTAGCTGTTAAATCAATGACAACCCTCTCTAATTTTTCAGTTGCTATGGCTGAATGAGGTTCTTCCACAAAGCTTTTAAGCCTTGAAGAAAGCCAATGATACCTTCTAGCCTTTCTTTCCCTAGGATTTAACCCTTGCTGAACCACAACCCACCGGCTTCTTTCATCGAAGAAAATTGTGTGATGGTACAAGTGGTAACCATCCTGTAGAGCCGCGTTATCTACTTTCGCCGACATTCTACTTGCATATTTAATTTCATCTATTTTGCTGCTGGTTAAACCTAGTTTTTCACCTTTCTCAACTATATCTTTTTGAACCTGGACAGCTTTCCTCCCCTTTCCACCAGCTACTGCCAACCCGTATTCCTCTGGGTCCAAAATGTCTCTCAGAACAGCTGTAACAACAGTTGAACTTCCAGATGAATCCCAATCATATCCTAAAGCACAAGAAAGGCTTTGAAGCCAGTGGGGATCAGATAGTCGCTCCATTAAAACATTTAATCCATGTTCATCAATTATCAATTTAATTATGGGTTTAGACAGTTTCTTCATCCTGTCTATCAACCACTTAGGCGCCTTTCCACCGTGCAATGGTAGATCAGCTACCCCTCCCCTAAACATTCCCCTCTCCTGTTTCAATACATACAATTTTAGAAATATTTTTGATGAGTTGCTTTTAAAGGGAAACTGTACACATGGTTTCCCTCGGTTATCAGGGCTTTGAACTCTGTGAGGTTTGCTGATCTCAGTATGGGGGATAGGAGTTTCTCCTTTTCAACCATGTTTACCTCTGTTCCACTCATTAAGGGGGATAGAGCTGGTAAAACAAGGATTTTTTTACCTTTAAACTTGCCTAAGAGGAAGCATTTAAACTTGTATTTTACGCCGAGTTCATCTTTAAAGGCGATTGCAGGGTGTTCATGTGCAGCTATAACCATGTCCACCTTATCCATGTACGGTTCCAAGTTTATTTTTCTGTGTCCATGTATGAAAAGAAACCGGTTAATTGAGTAGTCTGGATCTCTGAAATCAATTCGGAGTCTTTTAAGCATTGGTATGAGGAAGTTGTCATGGTTCCCCCTTACAACGGTTATCTCCAGTTTCCTCTCTTTAAGATAGGTTAATAAGTCTAGGACTTCGCTCCACTCCTGTCTTAGAGCCTCTCCAAACTCGTGTTTTACATCTCCGTTTATCAGTATCCTTTTAGGTTCATACTTATCAATCATTCTAGTGATAGCTTTCTTTATCCCTTGGTACTGGGATCTAGGTATGTGTATCCCTGACTTTTCAAGGGTTTCCTCGTAGCCGATGTGTAGATCTGCAACAACAAGGGTTTCATGTTTCTCCATGTACACTCCTAGATCCTGGTCGAAAACAACTCCCTTAATTTTCCCCTTCTTTTCCATGGACATTTATCTTCTCCACAACCATTTCATGGAGTCTTTTAAGAACTTCTCTTCTATCCTCCATTAAAACTATGTCTGACATTCCTATTAACACTATGTTGTGGGCGAAGGGGGATGGAACATCTGTTTCTAATCCAATGATTTTCATTTCCCCTTTCCTCAGCTTTTCTAACACTTCTTCTGCATGTTCAACATCCATGGTGTCTTCAAGTATTTCCCTATATGTTTCCTTTAAAACTGGGAAGTCTTTTATTTCCTCTGAAACCTTTAAAAGGGTTGAAGCACTTATCTGCTGTTTGTTAACCCCTATTTCATGTCCTTTATAGTTTCTAAGGATCATGAGGCTTCTGACACCGCAGTGTCTGAATTTCCTTTTCATTAACTCTGTTTTCCTCACAGCTTTCATTAAAACCTCTCTCAGATTCCTTTGAAGAAGTTCTTCAAGTGGGTTGATTTCTTTTTCAACTGGTAGAATCAGGATGAAGCCGTTGTCGCTTACAGCTACACCTATGTTCCTCTTTGTTTTCTCCCCTGCAAGGTAGGCACATGCCCTTGAAAGGGCGTCGTTAACCCTTCTACCGAACAATGTGTGGTAAACAATGTTTAACCTGCCCTCTTCATCCAAGAATTTCTCTTTTAAAATGTTCCTGTGGCTTGGAAACTCTTCAATTCCCATTGCTTTTAAGAAAAGGTACTCCTGTAGGAAATACCTGTAAATTAAAGTTGCAGAGTCTACATCTGTTCTACACTCCCTCACTATATACTCAACAACTTTCCCTTCCTCCACACCGTTGGTGAGGAAACTGAAAATTTCCTCTCTAAACCTCCCTATTTCAACGGCTAAATCATAGCTTAAAGGTAATTGCTCAGAAAACCACCTTGGAACCGTTGGTTTACTGTCAAAGGCAGGTTTAACTTTAACCCTGGCCCCCCTAGCTGAAACGAATTCATATACTCCTCCGCCTAAAACAAATCTATCTCCTTTAATGAGTCTTTGGAGAAACTCCTCCTCTATGTTTCCCACATATTTCTTGTTTGTTGTGTAAACCTTTATCATTACTTCATCTGGTATGGTACCAATGTTTAAAGAGTAAATCACCCTTGCATATTTTCCACGTCTACCGAAAACCCCTTCCTCTGGGTCAAACCACACTTTCCCATAAACCTTATGGCTTTCCAGTTGGGAGTAACCACCAGACAAATAAGTTAATACATTTACAAGTTCACTTTCCTTTAGGTCTCTGTAGCTGTAAGACCCCCTGATGACTTCAAGGGCTTCCTTCACAGTCCATTTCCTGTTGATAGCCATGCCAAGTAAATGTTGAGAAAGGACATCTAAACATTTCCTGGGTATCCTTGCCCTGTCCAAGTGGTTTTTATAGGCTTCCTTAACCATCACTGCACATTCAACTAGGTCGTCTAGGTCCATGCAGATTAAAACCCCCCTTGTGACATCGTGAAGTGCATGGCCGCTTCGCCCAATTCTTTGCAAACACCTTGTAACAGATTTCGGGGAGCCTATTTGGACAACTAAGTCTATGTAACCTATATCTATACCTAGTTCTAGGCTTGTTGAGCTATTTTGGCAAATAAACCCATTTATCACATAGTTGTGGTTGGTTGTGTCTACAAGACTCCAAATTTTCCCTATATGTATAGACCTCTTTTCAACTACCCTATCCCATAAAACATCGGAGCTAAATGGGCTTCCCCAAAATTTATCCCTTAGGGTCCACGTCCAGGTCTTTAAAGAAAACCAGTTAATCAACCGAAATAGTTTCAAAGCCCACCAAAAACAAATGGAAAATAAAAATCCAAGAGGAGACTTAAAACGATGATTTTCAAGGGGGGAAAATGGAAAGTTGGAAACTGGGGTTCTCCCTATAACACCAATCTTGTCACCTATGTTTATGTCTTTAGCTTCCTTCCAAACCAATTTTGAATCTTCAATCGTTAAGAACTTGTGTTCAGGGGTACACTTAATTTCGAATCCAAGTTTACTCCTTATTTTGAAACCACTACCCCTGTACATGGCAGAGAAAACACTTTTAAATCTTCCCTTTCTAAGTTTTAATTGTTCATCTAAACATATTATTTCATTCCAGGGTTTCATTTCCCTTATCTTTTTCCAACAGGGATTCGTTAGCACCAGTGAATCTCCAGTGACACATACAACGGCTTTCAATCTACCCATCTTCATTCTTTCCTCTACATCGAATCTAAGAGGCCTTGACAATGAGCCATGGTGTGCAGCTATTTCATACTCATCTATCTCTTCAATCTGTCTAGGTAGATGCTGTTTGAGATGAAAGACAACTCTTTCCGTTCCACTTCTGGTATTAGTGAAAATCAACGTTGTTCTATGCTCCTTTATCAACTGGGTGAGCATGTCATACATTTTACGCGTCACTTCACCAGCTGACTCGTATATAAGGTCCTTTGAAGGTGAAACCACCTCTATCTCCTTTTCCTTGATAAAACTTGTATCAACTATGCAGCAATCCCTTAATTTCCCTTTTCTGTAACCAACAAGAAATTTAGCCACATTTTCTAGGGGAGCAATGGTCGCTGAAAGCCCTATCCTTACAAATTCCCTTTTACACCAGTACTGAAGTCTTTCAAGGCTTAGACTAAGGTGAACCCCTCTTTTGTTCTCGCACAAGCTATGTATTTCATCAACGATTACCCATCTAACATCCATTATTTTCTCTCTGAATCTCTTTGCATTTAACACGATTGAAAGGGATTCAGGCGTGGTTATAAGTATGTGAGGGGTTTTCCTAAGCATCTTCTGCTTTTCATAGCTTGAAGTGTCCCCGGTCCTAACAGAATGCCTTATCTCCGGTATTTCAACCCCCTTTTCCTCTGCCAATTTTTTTATTTCCCTTAATGGTTCCTCAAGGTTTCTGTAGATGTCGTTTGAAAGGGCTCTTAAAGGGGAGATGTATATGCAGTAAACCCTGTTTTCAAGTTTCCCTTGGGTTGCAAGGTTGAAAAGTTCACTTATTATGCTCAGAAAAGCTGTTAAGGTTTTCCCTGTCCCTGTAGGGCTTGAAATAAGTACATTTTCCCCTTTATTAATGGGGATTATACCGTACCTCTGGGGGGGAGTTAGGTCTCTAAACTTTAAGTTAAACCATTCAGTTACCAAAGGGTTTAAAACACCCAATACTTCTCTTTTACTGAACTTCTCTATGGCTCTGTAAATCATAGCTACCAGCTAATCAAAAAGGGTCTCAAATAAGAGTATTGACTCAGTGTAATTTAAAAGGTCTAAGTAATACAAGTTGCACCGATGAAAATCAATTGAAATATGGATTCTCACTGAGATTTCCATGCGGAATCCATGGAGGAATTATACATGAACTATTTCCTTTCATTTATCTCCCATTTTACTAGTTTTATGAATTCCTGAACCGTCATGCTACCCATGTCCCCGCTTTTCCTCCTTCTAATGGAGATAACACCTGAATCCTGCTCTTTTTTACCTACAATCACCATGTACCTTATCTTCTGTGTCTCCGCCTCTCTAACCTTGTAGCTGAGTGTTTCAGATCTATCATCAAGTTCTACTCTAAGCCCATTCTCTTTCAACTTCTCATGGATTTCCCTTGCATATTTATTGTATCTATCGCTTAAAGGGATCACCCTTACCTGTACAGGGGCTAGCCACAGCGGAAAATCGCCTCCATAATGTTCGATCAATAAACCGAAAAACCTTTCAAAGGATCCGAGCAATGTTCTGTGAATCATAACAGTGAGATGCTCCCTTCCATCCGGGCCTACATAGGTTATGTTAAATCTCTTGGGTAAATTAAAGTCTATTTGAATGGTTGGCCCCTGCCACTCCCTTCCAAGGGAGTCGATTAATTTAACGTCTATTTTTGGACCGTAGAAAACTGCTTCTCCAGGTGCCTCCATAAACTTTAACCCCTTCACTTTTAAAGCCCTTGACAAAACTTTCTGAGCGTTAATCCAGTCTTCATCTGACCCCATATATTTCTCCGGGTGCTCAGGGTCCCTGGTTGACAACGTAATTTTGTATTCCTTGAATCCCAACCCTCCCAGTATAAGTTGCATTAAATCTATGACATTCACCAGTTCCTTTTCCAATTGATCAGGTGCACAGAATATATGAGCGTCATCCTGGGTAAACCCCCTAACCCTTAAGAGTCCATGTAAAACACCTGACTTCTCGTACCGGTAAACCGTGCCAAGTTCACAGTACCTGATCGGTAAGTCCCTATAACTTCTTATCTTGGTCTTGTAAATCAAGATATGGAAGGGGCAATTCATGGGTTTCACCACGTATTCCTCGTTTTCCTTGTTAAGGATGTACATGTAGTCCTTGTAGTAATCCATGTGGCCTGATATTCCCCAAAGCTCCGCTTTTGCGATGTGCGGGGTGTACACCAGTTGATATCCTCTTTCTACATGCTCTTTAACCCAGAAGTTTTCCACTTCCCTTCTTATAATCGCCCCTTTCGGATGCCAGCATATCAGCCCAGCCCCCATTACCTCGTGCATCGAGAAAAGATCAAGTTTTAGACCCAGTATTCTATGATCTCTTTTCTTTGCTTCCTCTAGCCTCTTAAGATATTTGTTCAGCATTTCTTCTTCAGGGAAAGCGATGCCATAAACCCTTTGAAGAGACGGCCCCTTTTCATCTCCCTTCCAGTAAGCAGAGGAAGAGTGAAGCAGCTTAAAGTGTTTAATGTACCCAGTGGACGGTAAATGCGGCCCCCTGCATAAGTCAACGAATTCCCCTTGCCTGTAAACAGTGACATATTTCTCAGCTATTTCCCTTAATAGTTCAACTTTGTATTTTTCATTTCTCTCTTCAAACATTCTCAGTGCTTCCTCCCTGCTCATCTCTATGCGTTGCAACTCTATGTCTTCTCTAACTATCCTTTCCATTTCCTCCTCTATTCTGGACAGGTCCTGAGGGGTGAAAACCCTTCTATCCATGTCGAAGTCATAGTAGAACCCTTCCTCTATAGCTGGTCCAATACCCAGCTTAGCCCATGGATATAGTCTTTTAACGGCTTGTGCAAGTACATGGGAAGCAGTGTGCCAGTAAACCCTTCTTCCCTCATCTGAATCGAAACCTAAGACTTCTATTTCACTGAAATCTTTTCTTATCTTTGTTTTAAGATCCACTAATTCACCGTTAACTTTTGCCACGATCCCCCCTTCAGGGGTGAAATCCATTATTATTTTCCCTACCTCTGCCTCTACAATTCTTCCATCTGGGAGTTTAAGTTTAACCATTCATTAACACCTCTCTTTAACAGTGTCTCTAAGGAAAAGTAAGTTGAACTCAGCTGGAAAACCCTTAAATAAAGAGGAATGGAAATTGTTTCCCCAAAGCATTGAACAAGGAAAAGTAAATTAACTAAAAAGGTTTTAATCTGCATATACTTAAGGCCTTGTTTGGCTTTCACCTGCCACCGCTGGTCCCTCACAAAGAAAACATAGATTTGTTCTACACCTAAGAATATTTAAATCTTACCTTTTCAATTTATTTTTGGCTAAGTGAAACACAACCAGTAACAGTTGGAGGAGAACAGTTAACGTTTCCCTATGCACTTTCAAGGCGAATCATTTACGTATAAGTTAAAGGGGTTCTCCCTCCAACAAGTTTAAATAGTCAAATTTAATTGCTTGACGCCGGAGATGAAGCGGTTTAAAAGTTATCTAAGGGATCATGGATTGATTTTTAAGCTGGTTACATTGTTAATTAACTGGGTTTAGTTCAAGGTTTATCGCTAAGTTGATCACCTTGGGATAAGCTGAGTTACAGGTGGTGGTTTTCCATCCTCCAATTTGAAGTGATGATCCATGTCCAAAGATGGTTTTTTCCTTGTAGGAACAAGTGGCTGGTCCTATAAGGAATGGATTGGTCCCTTTTACCCATCGGAGAAGAACCAGCTTCCCTTCTATAGCAGTATCTTTTCTACAGCGGAAATTAATTCAACGTTTTATGCTCTTCCACCTAGGTGGCTCCCCTTCTCCTGGCTTAAGGGGACAAAGCCCGGATTTGTTTTCTCTGCAAAGGTTCCTAGATCTATTACACATAAAAAGAAGCTTGAAAGTGTGGGAAGAGACCTTGAAGAGTTCCTAGGCTTAATGGACCCCTTAAGGAAGAAGGGGAAACTAGGGGTCCTCCTCATACAACTGCCTCCGAAACTCGGGTTCAACGTTGAAATCCTCCGTAAATTCCTTGAAACCCTGCCAAGCGACTTTAAATTTGCAGTTGAGTTCAGAAACAAGTCTTGGTTAAGAGGGGAAACATATAAGTTGCTTGACACATTCAATGTGGCCTACACAGTTGTAGATGAACCCTTAATCCCACCTGAAATAGTTGTGACATCTGATTTCTCCTATGTAAGGTTCCATGGAAGGGGGGAGAGACCCTGGTACAACTACCATTACAGCTTGGAGGAGTTGAGGGAATGGGTTCCAAAATTAAGGGAGATAGGTGAGAAAGTCGAGAAAGTTTACGTTTACTTCAATAACCACTTTAAGGGTTACGCCGTCAAAAATTCACTTGAATTCATGGAGCTCCTTGGACTTAAATTGAAGGGAAAAGCAGCTGAAGCCAAGGGGAAATTGGAGAAGTGGATCCTTAAAGGGGAGATAGAGGCGATACCTGAGCCGCTCATCAAAGTTGAAGCCTTAACCCAAGAAGCACCCTTTGAAAACTTGGTGAAGGCTCTCACAGGGCCTAGAAGATTTGAAAGGGCAGGTAAAATCCCAGCAGACAAAATAAAATTTTCTTTAACCAATGAAAAGAGGTTTATCGGCAGAGTTAAAGATTACAGGGTGGAAATCAATCTTCATGAAAAGACAATAGCTCATGATTGCAGTGACTGGGGGAAAACAGCTGTCAAAAAACAGTTTTGTAAACACCTAGCTGCCTTCTTCCTCTCAATGGACAGGTTAAGGGCAAGAGAAATACTACAAGACATCCTAAAAAACAGGGATAAATGGTTATTTAAACCAGTTCAAAGTGAATAACCCCCTTCCTAACTCCGAGTTACCCATGAAACTTATCAATGAAATCTATGAAGAGGACAAAATAGTTAAAGACTTAAAAAACACCGATCAGACAATAAAATCATGGGGAAATATAGAGCCCCGGGGTCTTAAACAACACTTTGCCTGGGTTAAAGGCATAGGAAATTTTTTATGGTCAGGAACCCAGCAATTTATTGGAAAGATGTTTTTGTAATGGTTTACTGGTGATAAATTGAATTGAAACATGAACTCTCAGATATAGAGTTAGACAGGTATTCAAGGCAGGTTGTCCTCAAGGACATAGGGTATAGAGGTCAGTTGAAACTTAGAAATAGCAAGGCATGCATAGTTGGTTTAGGGGGTTTAGGAGCACCAACAGCCCTCAAACTAGTCGCTATGGGTATTGGTTATTTACGCATCGTCGACAGAGACATAGTTTCACGCTCAGACCTACATAGGCAATATCTTTACGACGTTGATTCAATTGGTCAACCCAAGGTTGAAGTTGCACTTCAAAAATTAAGCAGGTTAAACCCCGACGTTGAAATAGACCCAGTTCCAGCGTCTCTAAACCTGAACAATGCAAAGGAGGTCCTTAGCAATGTAGACGTTGTTATTGACGGTTTAGATAGACCTGTACCCCGCTACATCGTAAATAGGACCTGTAACAGACTTGGAACCCCCTATGTTTTTGGGGCAGCAATTGAAGCCTTTGGAAACGTGTCAACAATAGTGCCGGGGCGAACAGCTTGTTTAGAATGCTTCATGCCGGGTTTAAAGGACGATGATCTACCGAAATGCGGAGTTGTAGGTGTCCATCCATCAGTGCTCGGCATAGTGAGCAGTATACAGGTATCAGAGGCTACCAAATTACTTATAGGACAGGAACCCAAACTACTAAACAAACTACTATACATAGACATCAGAAACATGAGTTTCGATGTGATCAATGTATATCCATCCGAGAAATGTGTAATTTGCAAATCTAAAGGTTCACCAACCCCAATAAAAGAGAAACTCTTCGAAGAAACCTGTGCAAGGGATGGAAGAAGGAACTTCATAATCTCACCAAAGGAGAAAATCGAGGTTAACCTAGAGGAACTACGCAGGGTCCTTGATCAAAACAAAATCCAGATAAGAACAATGGGTGCCCTAGGCATAACATTTGAATACTCTAAGGGCATCTCCATCAGCATCCTTAAAAGCGGAGTAGTGATAGCTCAAACATCTCCAAGGCTTAAAGTTAACCCTAAAGAAAAGGTGATCAAAATCTATAAATGGCTTCTAATAGACAAACTGGGGATACCTCAAGCCACCCTACCAGGAAAAACATAGGGGGTCACTATAATTAAAGGGGGCTTCAAACGGTTTGACGCTCTCCTCCCAAGGTTGGAAGGTTCTCGGTTGCAGTTCATTAACGGTGCACAGTGTACGTTGCACCTTTAGCAGGTGGGCGCTATGTATCTGCTTCGCTTTCCAACTGATGGATGTGTCATCACCCCGTTAAACCCTTCTCCCTTCAGCTGGCTTTCAACTCGTCCCAGGTCCTTTGCAGCTCAAATTTCATTGGGACAAGGGTTATCTGCATCTTCATCGACGCTGCATTTAGTCTACGACTTTAACACCCGGCCAGTCATCTCAGTGTAGCAAAATTAAATATGGATGCAACACATTTAAATTTACTGTTCATTCATCCCCTCTACTTCGGTGGGGGGCCTTATAGGTGTAGGTGTTGTAAGCAGAGTAACTAAAAGCTTCACTTTTATATTTTAAATTAGATGAGTCATAAACAGTTCTCAGCTCGGTTGGTTAAATGGGAACCGTGCGGATAAATCCTTTTAAGGGGGGATACATGGTGCAGGAAACCATTTTGAATGAAATCGTTGAGTGGGGTAGAAGCATATATAGCAGGGGATATGTCCATGGTTCAGCTGGGAACATCAGCGTCAGGGTTAGAGACATTATTTTCATAACTAGACACGGAGTTTCTCTTAGGAGTTTAAGCATGGAAGACGTTGTCCCAGTTTCCCTAGGTGAAAAGGATGAACTTGACCATTTAGCATCAATAGAACTACCTATTCACAGGGAGATCTACAGGGTTACTGGTTCAAGTGCAATAATACATGCCCACCCTGTATACACCATTGTTCTGTCATTTGAAGCAAATGAAGTTAAACCAATCGATGTTGAAGGATCTTTCCATCTGGGATCGGTTTCAGTTGTTGAGGGGACTCCTGGCAGTGATTCACTTGCCAAAGCAGTTTCAACTAGGATGGGAGAGAAGGGAATAGTTGTTATCCGTGGCCACGGGGTTTTCAGTGCAGGGGAAACATTGAGAGAGGCATTTGAAAAAATAGACATGTTAGAGGGGTCCTCAAAAATCATATACCTCTATAAGGGCAAAGCAGCAAAACCCTAATCTAGGTCCCACTACCCCAGCTTCACCCAGGAAGAAAACCCTCTAAATACAATCCATACTCAAAATAGAAGTTAAGGGAGAATTACTCAAAGTAGAAAAGGCTATAAAGCACTTAACTAAAAAACTACTAATTTTAGTTCCCCTGTTTAACATGGAAGAAAGGGGGTTAAAGCCTTTAACCACTGCGAAGTTAAGCACCGCTCTATTTAAAAGGAAAACCTGAAACCTTCCTTGAAACAGGGGAAGATATTTTCTAATGGTTTAAGGGAAAAATCTTTTTCTTCCCTCAAGTAGAGAAAATGTTTGGTTTGGTGGCTTTAAAATGCTGGTTGGCCTCTGTGGAAAAACAAATGTTGGTAAAACAACTTTTTTCAACGCCTTAACCCTAGCCAATGCTAAAATAGCTCCTCACCCATTCACAACCATAAAACCCAATGAAGGGATAGGGTTCGTCAGGGTTAAATGTGCCTGTAAGGAATACGGAGTCAACTGCACACCTAGAACAGGTTTCTGCTTGAAGGGTGAAAGATTTGTCCCAGTTAAAGTTATGGATGTAGCTGGTTTGGTCAGAGGAGCCCATGAGGGAAGAGGACTTGGAAACAAGTTTCTGGATGATTTAAGGAGATCAGATGTCAACATCCTAGTTATAGATGCAAGCGGCCTAACAGACAGCGAAGGAAACCCCTGTCAACAAGGTTTGTACAACCCCTTGGAAGACATAAAAATTGTCATGGACGAATTCAGTTTCTGGGTGAACAGCATATTAAAGGAGAAATGGAGGAGAATAATCGGTAAACTGATCCAGGAACCAACCTCTAAAATCGACAAAATCCTATTCCAGGAGCTTTCAGGGTTAGGGTTAAAGAAAGAGAAAATTAAGAAGGCCATTGATGAGTCTAGGTTAACAGATAAGAAGCCGCAACTATGGAGTGGAAATGACCTACTGAAACTATCAAGGAAACTTGTAGAGCACGGTAAACCTTTCATAATAGCTGCAAACAAATCAGATGTTTCCCAATCCGAAGACAACATTAAAAAGATCATTAAAAAGGGATTCAACGTGGTTCCAACCTCATCAGAAGCTGAATTAGCCCTTAAAAGAGCCTCCTCCAAGGGAATAATTGAATACATTCCAGGAGACCCTGACTTCAAAGTGTTAAAGGGAAAACTACCAGAAAACCTTTTAAAAGCTTTGAAAACAATTAAAAGAACAGTTCTTGACAAATGGGGGTCAACAGGTGTCCAGAAATGCGTGGATAAAGCTGTTTTTGAAGTTTTAAATTACCTAGCTGTTTTCCCCGTTGAAGACGAGAAACACTTAACAGACCACGAAGGGAAAACCCTGCCAGACGTATACCTTGTCCCAAAGGGGACAACAGCAAAACAACTTGCAGGACAAATACACACAGACCTACAGGAAACATTTCTATTCGCATACCTCGTAAGGGAAAAAAGAAAAGTAGGAGCCGACTACCAGTTAAAACACAGGGACATAATTAAAATCACCGCTGCAAGGGGAAGAAAATAAATAGAGAAACACCCTTCCTCCACCAATAAACTCATAAAACCAAAAATATAAAAATCTCCTTTTCTAAGA
>JAOZFL010000004.1 GCA_027491455.1 Thermoproteota archaeon
ACCATGCTTTTCATTGACAAAGTCGATAAACCTGGTCATGTTGGCTTGTTTAATGTTTTCTTCAGAAGGCTGCCAGAGTAGTTCCCCCATTAATTCACCCTCTAGCTTCTGATCAATTATTATTTTAGATAAACTAAATCTATTTAAAAACCTTTTCCAGACAACTCATTTATTCATAAGCCTTTTTTGATGTTTTTCTCAACTAACTTCTTTAGAGAGGATACTGCATACATTTTTACTTATCGATGTTCCTCTGAAGAATGTGGTGCAGATATTTTTTTAATTCCTTCATTATATAGCTGGGATTAAATGGGAAAACTTTGTAATTAATTGTATTCGATCACATTTTTCACTGTATCGAAGCCAACTGCTCAATTTTATTTTTAAAGCTGCATCCAGCAAGTATTATAGGTTACAAGAAGACGGCTCAGAAAGAGGTTAATCGCGGGGTGATGACACATCCTTCACTTGGTAGACGGAATCTGTGCATTGCACCTTTAATAAGTTACAACCAAGAATCTTCCAACGGTTGGGAGTGCCAAAACTCTATTAGATAGGGCTAAAAGGTAGTTGTAAGGAAACCATGGGATGTATAATATTACATAGGGGTTATATCTCTTTTTAAGGGTTTATCAGGGATCCATTCACCTAGCACTTATTAAAGTGCATCTCTTATGATTCACGGTAAAACCATGAAAAACATGGACTTAACAATGAAAACTTTTTGCATTTTATAAAGGAGGAGTTGATTTAACCAGTGTTTCCTGAGGGGTTCTTCTAGTTGTCGGGAAAACCTTTTTGAAGGTGGAGTTAAAAAGCTAAAGAGAATTTAACTCTGCGAACATCAAAAATCTTTAAAGGTTTTTCTGACTTTAAAGGAAACAACTGAAGCCAAAAACATTTTGATTACATCGCCTGGAATGAAGGGGATTAAGCCGATGAAAAAAGCCTCCCTTAAGCCAACTTTAAACCATAACAATAAATGCATGACCCCGAAGCAGTAAATCGTTATGTTACCTATTAGTACAGAGACGAAGATCCAGGGTAAACTCGGATTACTTCTAATTTCAACTAGGTAACCGATTAAAGCAGCGGAAACAACAAACCCTACAAGGTATCCCCCAGTTGGACCCAGTAAAACACCGAAACCAGATTTTCCACCTGCGAAAACCGGGAAACCTATCCCTCCGAGTAGAATATAGGTTATTTGGCTGAGGAAACCGATAAACCATCCGAAAGAAGCCGCTGAAACAAAGGTAAAGAAGGTTTGAAGGGTTACTGGGACAGGGTGCAGTGGAATCGTTATGTAGGCCCCTGTAGCGGTTAAAGCAGCTAGAACAGCTGCCAGTGAAAAATCCTTTGTTTTATCCTTCATTTAAATTACACCTCAATTATTGAAAGGGGGCATCGATGTTTGACATGGTTCAGGGTTACCTAAATATTTAAATTTAAACTTTACTAAGAGGTTTGATTTAACTGTGTGACAGGTGGTTAACATGGATGTCCTAATAGATTTCGGGTTAAAGATGACGATTATAGGGGTTGTTGGAGTTTTCTCGGTTCTAGCCTTGATAGCCTTTGTAACGGAGGCCCTAAAAAGAGTGATGATGAAGGGATTTAAAGTTAAGTGAACATTTCTCTCAGAAACCTAAAAATTTTTAAAAAATGGGTCTCTAAGGCTTTTAACATTCAACCTTGAAGGTGTACAGAAATGAATGGAAAGGAAATCACGGTTAAAGCACCTCTCTCCGGGAAAATAGTTTCTTTAAAGCGTGAGGTAGGGGACAAGGTGAAGTCAGGCGATGTACTACTTGTTTTTGAAGCTATGAAAATGGAAAACGACATTTTTTCGCCTAGCGATGGAGTTGTAAAGGAAATATTTGTCTCCGAGGGAGACACTGTCTCCAAGGGTGACCAATTAATGAAAATAGAAGTCACATGAATTCAACAACTCCATCAAATCTAGGAGTGAACAAATAATGCTTCCTTTCCCCCTTGGAAACATCGTCATGATATGTATAGGGTTAATCTTCATTTACTTGGCGGTGGCGAAGAAATATGAACCCTTGCTACTTCTACCCATTGGTTTCGGTGCGATACTTGTAAACATTCCCTACAGTGATTTAATGGAGCCAGGTGGTTTTCTTAGAATCCTTTACGACGCTGGAATCATGACTGATATTTTCCCATTGCTGATATTCATCGGTATAGGGGCAATGACGGACTTCGGGATTCTACTGGAGAAGCCTTGGCTACTTGTCTTTGCAGGTGCAGGTCAAATAGGGATCTTCGCGGCTTTAATGCTTTCTCTTCTAATTGGTTTCCCCCCTGAGCAGGCGGCTTCAATAGGTATCATAGGGGCCATGGATGGACCAACAGCCATCTATGTAACCTCAAAATATGCACCTGAGATCTTGGGTCCTGTTTCGGTTTGTGCATATTCTTATATGTCGTTGATCCCTATACTTCAAATCCCTATCATTAAAACCCTTACCTCGAGAAAAGAGAGGCTT
>JAOZFL010000023.1 GCA_027491455.1 Thermoproteota archaeon
ATCCATTTCCTTCTCTACTTCTTGTTTTACATCTTTCTCTGTTGAAACCTTGTAAAAGATGTTTTTAACTCCTCTTTTCATTAGTTTCCCAACATAACTTTTCAAGTTGAAAGGGTAAAGGATAGACAATTCTTCTATCCCGTATTCTCGTAAAGCTATTTCAATTTCTCTTGCCTGTATATCGAACCTAGAAGCAATTTCACTTTGAGATATCCATCTATTTTCTTTTAATAAGAAATTGTGGATTTCCTTTCCAAGTCTGAAAAGTTTAAGTTTACTCCTCTCTATCTCTTCCTGTGGAACTGGCATGAAATATTCAATTGCCTCTTAAACTATTTAAAAAATGATTTCAACCAAGTTGTGTGAAAGGGGGAATAATGGTTCTTTGAGGGCTGAAAAATGTTTTAGCTTAGAAAATAAGTTCCCATTATTCCTGGGAGATAGATTTAATCAGTAGGGTTGAAGCTATTGCTTGCATTGAAACAGCAAATACAACTGAGAGGGCAACTAAGTTGTTTTTTATGAAGTATCCATATATTGAGCCGCTTAAAAGGAAACCTAAGCCGTAAATTGCATTAAAGATTCCATAAGCTGTTCCCCTCCACCTGACAGGTGTTAGATCTGAAACAGCTGCCCTGTAAATTGACTCCTGCATCCCATATATGAAGCCGAAGGTTAGAGCAGCTGTTAAGATAAAGGGTTGTCCTCCGAGAACAGCCATTACAGAGGGGAAAACAGAGAGTATGAAAGGGGTTAATAGAACCTTTCTCCCATATTTGTCGTACATGTAACCTGAGAATAGAGCTGAAGCTGCATCCACAGCTTGAACCAATAGGTATAAAGCTGAAACAATCCATGGAATCATGGTTTCAGATGCTCTGTAAAGGATAAGGGAAATATGTATGAGGCCCATTGTGTTAAGTGCCACTGCTAAGGTGTAGACTTTAAATTCAATGGATAACCCCTTTCCTTGTCCCAGTTTCTCAACGGGTTTTGCATCTGTTCCCCCTGCAACAATTGTGTATCGTTTAAGTTTAGAGTACACGGTAAAGATAGCTGCTAAGAGAAGGAGGTATGGTAGGAAAAGAGAGGTGAAGGTGTAGAAGTAGTTGTTTGAGGTTGTGAAGAGCATAAACGCGACTATGCCTGGACCTAAAACAGCGCCCACTTGGTCTAAGAGTTCATGTAAACCGAAAGCCTTACCTGACCCCACCTCTCTACTGATAACCGATAACAGGGTGTCACGTGCAGGAGACCTTAAAGCTTTAGCTACCCTTTCAACCAAAATCAAGGCGACAACGAGTTCCCATGCAGAGGTGAACCCTATTAGGGGGATGGATAAAAGGAGTATGTAGCCTAAAAAGAAGAACAACCAGTAGGCACGAGTTGTATCGGCTAATAAACCACTCAGAAGCCTTAATCCATACCCTAGGAATTCACCTAACCCAAATGCAAAACCGACAACCAATGCTGATGCACCTAGGAAATCAAGGTAGGTGGGAGCCACTCCCCTTGCTCCCTCATAAATTATGTCGCCGAATAAACTTACAACGCCAAATAAGAGGACTCCTTTGTAGGCAAGTCTAATTCTTTCTCTGTCCCTGTTCCCCTTCATCAAAATCACCCAAGGAAACCTACACCCTTTAGGGGTGGGAGGACTTCAAGATTTTCTCGCTTAGCTTTCTGCATTAACCTTTCACCATTCCTTAAACTGTGAACACTGAACCTATCCTACATATTACCATCTACAAACGGAGGTAGCTGACGTTACAAACCTTTTAAATTCCAGTTTCAGGTAAAAACCCTTCCATTCAGAAATTTAAAATTCCTGATTTTAAACCATCGATGATTATGTTAGCCCCCTTTAAAATTTTTGATAAAAAGATCTATGTTTAATCAAATTTTAAAAAGTCTAAAAGTGTTTTCTTAGGCTTTAATTTCTCTAAGTTTACATTGACAACTTTCCCCCTTGCTGGTAAAGACACATTAAGCACTGATGTCCCGTTTATCTTTGCTTCTAGAACCTTTGATCTGTGGCCATGTCCATGAAGCCAAAGGGATGGTGAATATTTTCTAATTGTTTCCTCCAATTTTTTACTTCCCATTTCAGGCCACGCCTTGATTTTTTCCCCTTCAAGCGTGGCATAGGTTGGAGAGTAATGTGTAATAACAACAACTTTCCCTGTTATGTTTTTCGCTAGTAGCTCCTCTATTTTCCTTCTTCTCTCCCTGTAAATCTGATATATGTTTCGAATGTTCTTCCTTTGCCAAAAAGTGGGTCTATCAAGTGCTCCCCTTGACCCTATGAAAACAATTTCTTCATCTCCTACCCTAAACACCTTTCTTCCATCGTCTAACCATGTTATTTCCCTATATTTCAAGTATTCACCCTTATTCTCTTCATATTCTTCATTTCCAAAACAGGAAATTATTGGACCGCTGAAAACACCCCTTATAACAGATAAAACCTTGTCAAGGTCTTCAACCCTGTTTTTTAGCACCAAGTCTCCGGCTAAAACAAGTAAATCTGATTTCTCAATGACAGAGAGACTTTTCCTTAAAAGATCAAGGTATTTCTCCCCATGAATATCAGCTGTACATGCCAAGTTCAATAAACACCACCAAAAAGAAAACTATGAGGTAAACTCTTTAAAACCCCTACTTCTAACTTACCCACCTAGCCAAGAACCCTTGGCTTTTCAATGTTGAGGAGTGCTGAATTCCTTGTTCTTCAATGAAAATTTATTAAAGCCTAAGCACATGGAGGCTGAAATGTGGGAAAACCTGGTAAATGGTTTCTAGGATCAACTGGGAAACTTAACACAGTCAAGGGAGAGGTTACTGTGTCTTTACCTCCTTTTAACCCCTAGTTTCTCAGCTAATATAAAGGAGATCGCTATAATGAGGAATAGGCCCCCGGTATCCGATAACCAAATAATTAACAACTCTGCTTCTTTTACCAAGTATAAGTACCCTAAAATGTTTGGCAGCATGTTCCAAGCAGTGTGTACAAGAATTGGACCTAGAAGGCTACCAGTATTCATGAAAAGTGAACCTACAACCAAACCAAACAGAGTTGCAAAAAACACGTGTAAAGCCATGAAGTAAAGGTTTAAAGGGAATAAATGCCATGAAACATGGAACAAACCGAACAAAATAGAGGATAAGATAAGTGAAACCGAAAAACCTGTTTTTTCTAAATTGGTTATAACGTAGCCTCTAAAGAAGCTTTCCTCACTTAAACTAACCCCTAATAAAAGAAAAGCAATTTGACACAGTCCGTCAAGGGAAATATAACTTCTAAGCTTTAAAAATTGTTTGGTGAAGACAACCATAACTTTTCCCCTTGACTCCTCACCGATGAGAAAGATTCCAGGTAAACATAAGCCAAGGGTTAAATAGGTAAGGGTGAAAAGAATTAAACCCATCAACAAGTTTCTATGCGCTCTTCTCAAAGTAAACCCATATTCCCCAAGGTTTCCCAGTTTAAATAAATAAATAGCTAAGACAACAAGGTATGTCAACGAAATTTTCTCGAATGGATAGTTATAAAGGTAAATAAAAGTTACTCTTGGAATCATGACTAAAAGAAAGAAGAATGGGATACTCATAACCTTCCACTTAAATATTTTTCCCCTCACTGTTTCATCTTTTCCCTCTGCCTCCCTTGTTTTAACCCAGTAGAAAAGGGGGATTAAGGGCACAAGGGAAAAGAAGAAGACATGGCTTGGAACATACTCCACAACTAAAAATTGATAAAGATTCACTGAAACAAAAATTATTAACAAAATAGATAGATTCCTTGTTTCTCCCTCATCCATGGTTTATCAGCTGATTTTTTCACAGCAAAAATATTTAAATTAATCATGTTTTTTATCTGCCCTAAAGTTTGAGAGGAGCAGTGAACCCAAATGGTTGAATTTAAACCTTTAGAGGGAGATAAAGTTGTCTTGAAACCCTTTGAAAAGGAACTTGTCAGTAAACTTGTTGAATGGATTAATGATCCTGATTGCGTTTCCATCTCGGCCCACTAATTCCCTTCTCACTTGGAGAGGAACTTAAATTTATTGAGAGGACATGGAAGCAAATGAGGAGAAGAGAGGCTTTCAGATTTATGATCCACGAGAAAAAAGGTTTTAAACCCATAGGTGCAGCTGGCCTTGAAAACATTAACTGGATCCATAGAAACTGTGAAACTAGGGGGTTTCATAGGTGAAAAAGATTTCTGGGATAAGGGATATGGAACAGACTATGTTAAAACAGTTGTTAAGTATTCATTTAAGGTTTTAGGGCTTCACAGAGTTTGGCTGAGAGTTTTCAGCTTCAATAAAAGAGCAATTAAATGATACCCCAAATCAAATCAGGTTTCACCGTTGAAGGTGAAAGTGAGGAAGCAGCATTTGTCAATGGAAAATGGGTGGATGTCACGGTAATGGATATCTTAAAAGGTGAAGAGGGGGTTCGAAAGAATCATAGTGGTGGATGAGAAATCATTCTAAGTAACAACTCATTTATATTTGAAACCAGTTGACATGTATTGCTGATAACAGGGAATGCTTCAAAAAACATAGGAATCATGTAGAACTCCTCAAATTTTTTTAAAGTTATATTCTTCATGGAAAAGATTTTAATGGGGCCGATGACGCCTCTTCTCTGTTTCTAAGGGTGGAAAACCTAGTTAAGGTGAAAGCCAATGTAATAGAGGTGAAAGTGAAGGCTTTTAGAAGTAAGAACCCCCTTGGTTTTAGCTGTTGAGAGTGCCAATTATTCTTTTAAGGGTTTTTGTGAATATGGATGGGTTAATAGACCTGATTGATTTACCTGGAATGCCTATCCACTGAGGTTTAATCTCCTTCTCCTTTAAAGCTTCTCTGAATTCCTCCATGAAGACACCGGTACCTTCAACGAAAACAATGTCTTCAGGGAACCTTCCCTTCCTTAAGGGGTCCCTCCATTTCCCAACCAAGTTAATTCCACAGGTTGGGCTTCCCTCAGCTCCGATCACAGCAACTATTTTGTATCCCTTCCTTTTAAACCAAAATAACTGTTCAGATACTTTGTTTGCAAGTTCTCTGTATAACTTTCTCACCTTGGGGTTATCATAGGGTTCCTTCGGCATAGGTTTTCGGAAGATACCGAAAGCAGTTATTTCTGGGCATGGCATTTGAAATATCCCTACACCTGCATTTAT
>JAOZFL010000003.1 GCA_027491455.1 Thermoproteota archaeon
GGCCATTGACAACAGCATCACTGCGAAGTATTGTGGATGTCTAGTATACTTGTATGGACCCTCTGTTATGAGTATATCCATTTTGATGCCGAACAGTCTTTTCGTAGTTTTAAATAGTTTCCATGCCCATAAACTTATGGCTGCACCAGCAAGAAATAATAATATTGCTATCAATTTCCATGTAAAGCCAAGGAAAAATAGATTTCCAGGTTTCGTTAAGCTAATAAATATAGCCATGGCAAGGTTTATACCCAACCATGTATTTCCAAAGATGGAGAAAAAGAGAGATGCTTTAGGATTCTCTGGAGCTGGCCAAAAATTTAGCTTAAAACGGTAAATTGATAATGCAAATGCCACGATAGCGATATTACTTAGGTAATATAAAGCTAGCAACCAGTTCATATTCATAACTTTTCCACCTTTTTTAATTTGGGGAAACGATTAACTGTCTCATAAACCATGGATTCAGGGGTAAAACCGTCATATTCATGGTATTTCTGATCCCCATTTAATTGCGCCCGGCGTTAGTGCGATGCCGCTAAGTTTACAATGGTTTTCGCAGCTAACTTGGCTCCATTAAAGTAGCGTTTTACATATAGTTTCTTGGGGTGATTTAAAACCCTTGAAATTTGATTAGCCAACTTTTTAATGGTAATTTCTTTCCTACGGATAATTAACATGTTTTCTACATCTCTTAATTTCTCTGCACGTTCAATTTGCTCGTAGTGTCCTTCAATTGGAATGATGATCGAGGGAATACCTAGGACCATTAGTTCCGTTATGGTTCCTAGCCCAGCTTGGGTTATAACGCAGTCTGAAGCTGCAAATAGTCTGTATAAATCAGGTACATACCCGAATTTCTCAACGTATCTATTTACTTTCAATTCTTCTGGTCTTAGCCTCGGCCCACAAACCAATATGATCCTTACCTTATATTTCTCTCTGAGTAAAGGGTATGTAGCTGCTACGGACTCCAGTAAGTCCTTCCCTATCCTTGTTCCACCAATAGTGGCGACAATAACTTTTTCATTTGATTCAAAACCAAGTTTCTCCCTTAATTCTCCCTTACCCGGTAAATTATCAGTGTCAAAGCCGGGAAATAAACCTGTAAACAAGAAAAACCGCTTAGCCCAATCATTTATCCTTTCACCGCATAGAATGAACCACTTTTTACTTGGTAAATCCTTTTCGTGACCTATAAATATGTGTGAATCAAACATTTCGATTCTGTTCTTAAGGTATTTGTTGCCTAGTAAAGTAAAAAGGAATTGAGAGGGGGTTAAACTATATGGAATATTTACAAAATCAGTGATCCAGACTACTGAGGGTTTACATCTCTTACACTTTAAAAAATCGCTTAACAGTATTTCCCAGAATTCGTCACAAACAATAAGATCGTAATTGTTAATGTCTACGGATTGAGAAATCAATTCATAGTTTCTCTTAATGGTTTTTATTTCCTTTAATAGATCGATTAAATTGTACCTGATTCTCCCGTTAACATATAATTTTTCTATGAATTCAGATAAGCTTTTTAATTTGTTTGAAACGTTTAGGATTCTTTCTTCTTTCCCTTTAAAGAAGGTTAAAGCTGGTTCTCCGCAAACCCAGTCAATTCTAACCTTAGGTTGCTGTTTCCTTACCTCGTTAGCGATTAAGTAGCTCCTGTTAACGTGGCCCAGTCCAACAGATGACACACCAAACAACATTTTCATTGGGAACCACCAAAAATTTATTTCGACCCTTTTCGTCTGGCCCTTCGACTCTTTTCATACTCTTCTCTGAAAATTTCCTCGTATCTTGAAATAGTTTCAGCTTCACTCACCACTCTTTCCTCTTCAATATTCCATAGTTTGGTTATCTCCTCCTCACTAAGTTCTAAAATGTCATCAGGGGTCACGTACCACTTTTTACCCTTATGCCTTGTTACCAAGAAGAGGATAATAGACCCTATGGCTATACCGAAAACTGGGTAGAGCCATAATGAAATTAGGGTGGAGGGAGTTTTAGGTGGTGTGGCTAAGACGTTGACACCGTAAATAGACTGCATTTCCCCTATGATTCCCTCCCTTGTTAGTCCACGGTTAACTAGTTCCTCCAACTTTCCCTTCATACTTTTAGCTGTTTCACATTTCATATTGCCTTCACACTCGGAAAGCAAAATGCCGCAACCACACATGCAAAAGAAGTTTCGAGCCAACTCATCGATGTTTTCAGCGTAGACGCAGATAGCTGGAGAAATCATTAAAGACATCGAAACTATAATCACTGCGTATTTAAGCATGTTTAACACCAACAATCCTCTTTACTAAGCTTCTAGGCATACAAGCAATTATAAAACCCATTACCAGCAACCCGAAACCCCCAATCCATAAAAGGTTTACGAAGGGTATAAATTTCACGCTGAGCCTTGCCGACCCTTCACTAATTGTTTGCAGTATCAGATAAATGTCGACACAGGGTTTACTCCAAATATCAACTTTGCCGATTGTGGTGTCAAATTTAGGGTAATACCGAATAGCAGGTTTTAGAGTCACCAACGAATCTTCTGGGTCTCTAACTTCAACCACAGCTGTGGTTTCTGTTTTCACATCATCGTTTGTAACGTCTATGCCTACTAAAGTTAACTTATACCCCTCTGCATCCACAGTTTCACCAATCCTCAAACTTATAGAGTGCGAGGAGGAATAGATTGATGAAACCACATAACCCATCAGGAGTAGAGCAACACCTAAATGAATTATATAGCCGCCATACCTCCTTCTCTTAGTCAAAATCAAATATATCGGCTCCAAGAAGTGAATACCTGACTTAAATCCATAATTCTTTAAGTCTTCTATGAAATCAATGGCATGCGAGAAAAATGCAAAACCTGCGATGGAAAAGCTTGTTGTTGGTATTAGACTTCCATATCCCATAGTAACCATGGTTAGAGCAAATAAACCACCAAGCCCCACTGAGATAGTTATTCTCCTGAGAACAGTTTCATGTTCGGTGTATCTCCACTTAAGCGCAACGCAGAAACCCATTAAAGCAACTATTCCCATGAAAAAGGGTCTAAAAATCGTCTCGTAGAAACCAGGACCAACACCCACTGCTGCACCTGTAACTGCTTCGATGAGTAAGGGGTAGATAGTCCCCCAGAATACCGTAACAGTTATCACAACGAGCAACAAGTTGTTAAATAGAAAGGAAAGTTCTCTACCAAATAAAGACTCATAAATGTCTCTTCCCGTCAATGATTCATATCTGTAAGTTACTAAAGTAAACGATAAAGCAAGCATGGTTAGCAGAAATCCGGTGAAAACAGGTCCGACACCTGTTATAGAGAATGAATGTATCGAAACCAAGATTCCACTTCTGGTTATAAAAGTTGCAAATATTACTGCTTCAAAGGCAAATATAGCTAGTAAGATGTTCCAAAGCTTCATACCCCTTCTAGACTCTTGAACCATGAAACTGTGAAGAAGAGCTGTTGATATGAGCCATGGTATAAGCGATGCATTCTCAACTGGATCCCAAGCCCAGTAGCCTCCCCAGCCGAGCACAACATATGACCATGCTGCTCCGAACATTATTCCAAGGCTTAAAGTGAACCAGCCGATGAGAGTCCATTTTCTAGCTCTGAGTATCCAGAACTCACTATTGTTCACTAAGCCTGCCATGGCGAGGCTGTAGGGTATTGTAAGAGCTGTATAGCCTACGAAAAGCATTGGTGGATGAAGTAACATGCCGAAATTTTGAAGTAGGGGGTTAAGGCCTTCACCGTCAAGTGGTGTGATTTCAAGTCTTAAAAAGGGGTTTGACACTAGAACGAGGAAACCGGTGAAAAAAACGTTAATTAAAGCCATGAATGCTACTGCGGTGTAGGTTAAGGCATCTCTTTTTTCAATGGCTATGAATATAGCGGTGAAGAGGGATAGAAGCCAAGACCAAAATAAGAGAGACCCTGAGTGACCCGCCCATAGAGCGCTTACAGTGTAGGTTAACGGTAAGTTTCTATCCGTGTACATCGCTACATAAGCAACTTGGAAATTTCGCGTAACTAAGTAGTAAACCATGAACACAACTGAGATTGTTAGGAAGACCATGTGAAGCAGAACCATTCTAAAACCGTCTCTTATAACTCTGATGTTCATGAGCTTAGAACCTACCAAGATAAGTATGAAAGATGTGAGTACAGTTATAAAGGACATTAGTAAGGAGAGTAAACCTATATCCAACATGTTAAAGATCCTCCTTCTTAACCTTAAGACTATTAAGCCTTCTATCTATCCTTTCTAGCTTTTCCAAGAACTTAGCCCTGTTTTTTAGGTAAGTGATCTCCTTTAATCGGCCACTTTTATAGTCCTCTTCGATTCTGCCCAAAACTTTTAGAGCTGCTTTTCGCTTAGCAACAAGTTCATCGATATCTTGCCGTTTTTTAAGGGTTAAAAGAGTAGTTACAGCTATTAGAGAAAGTATGAGGCCCAGTCCTAACCAAAGCCAGACATGGACTCTTCTGATCGAGGGTGATACCACAGTAATTGAGAATTCTGAACCTTGACTAACATTATTTTCACTGTATAAAAGTAAATTACCCTCCTCACTCTTGATAGTATCCAATAGGGAAACTCCGTAAGCTTCCTCGACTTTAAGCTTTGAAGCCTCAATTAAGAGATAAATCTCATCAGTATCGTAAAAAACCTTTTTACTAAGCTTTACCCTATCTGAGGGATCAATAAGTGTATACCTCATTGCTAAGACAAATGTTTGGTTGAAGTTGAGGTCTACGGGAAGGAAGAAATCAAAGCCATAAGACGTCTTCTCCATGCAGCAAGCATGTTCACTATCGAATTCAGAGAAACTTGGAGGCATCGAAATCTTTATCCTGGTTCCATTTTTAATGGGCTCTAATCCTCTATTAACAATGTGAACTACCTCCTTAACTTGTACTCTACCATCTTGAAACCATAAATAGATGTAATGAACCCCATAGATCATTGTCTTGTTAACTTGGCTTCTAGCCCTTAGAGGTGTGGCGAAGGTAAACATGATGATAAGTAGCAATGCCGCACTCCACC
>JAOZFL010000097.1 GCA_027491455.1 Thermoproteota archaeon
GTAAGGAGGGATACAGAGTATATGAAACAATCCCTTTACAGTGGGCTGAGACTAATGAGGGGAAAGTAGATCCTAGAAAAACTTTTTTAGACAGCCATTTATATATAATGACTTTACTGGAACACTTGTTGGGTGAAAACGCTAACATACGTAGGGAAAACCCTGAGTTAGTTATCTCTGACTCTAGGGTCTCCACGATCCTAGCGGCTACCCTATTAAAAAAGCCGATAATAACCATTGTTCACCAGGTTAAATTGCTTTTACCGGATTTCTTTAAGGAAAAACGGGAAACAAAGACATTAATTGAAAACCTTGTAAGCAGGGTTTTGAGTAAGTTTTGGGAGCAGGGGGAAAAAATATTAGTGCCGGACTTTGAACCCCCTATGACCTTGGCCAAGTCTCATCTCAATTTACCCGTAGATTACAGGAGGAAAATAGTTTTTACAGGCCCTTTTATAAGGAAAAAACCTAGCGAGTACCCTCTTCAAGATGAATTAAAAGAGGAAATGGGGTTTAAAGGGAAAACAGTGATCTATTTTGCGTGTGGAGGAACACCCACAGAGAGATCGTCTTTCTTCGAGAAAGCTATGAAGATTATCGATGTACTCCCAAGAGAATACACATCCATTGTAACTAGGGGTGAACCTTTAAATGACAAAGTTGTCTTTAGAGATGAAAAAAGAATTATTTTCAATTGGTTTAGAGATAGATACCTTCTTTTAAAAACTTGTGATCTGCTTGTGAGCAGAGGAGGACATAATACAGTTTCAGAGGCTATTTATTACGGTAAACCATTGATCATCATCCCAACCCCTAATCACCCCGAACATCAAGAAATAGCTAAAAATGCCTTTCAATTAGGATTAGCCAAAGTATATCAACAAGAAGAAAAAGAAATAGAAATAGTAACTGGAATCCAAGAAATAATCAAGGATGAGGGAATGCTGAGAAAAGTGAAGGAGCTGTCATTAGAGGCAAACAAGTATGATGCCATATCAAGAGCTATGAAAGTGATTGAAGAGACAATAGAAGCTAGCATTTAATAGTTGATTGTGCATAGAAGCCTTTCAAGTTTTCAGAGAACACTTCTGTATTTATCTACTTCTTGTTTTATCATTTTAAGGATTAAAGGTTTAAGCTGACCCCTAAACTTTCTCGGAAGCATAGGTATAGATTGGAAATTAACTTCTGAGAGAGACTGCATAGTCACAAATGATTCTCTATTTTTTATATTCTCAATTATACTCATAACCATGTGTTTTCTAACTGAACGTCTAACTGCTGCCTTAACAAAATTTAAGAAGAACCCATCAGGATTTAAATAGATGACTCGATCAGCGGCACATAGTTTAATTATGCTTAATTCTTTCTCGAGTCTTTTAACATACCAATCTAAGGAAGATAACTTAATACCTAAATATTTTGAAAGAAAAACCTTGTTCACATTTTTGGAGAGATAGAAGTTCTCCTCAAATTTTAAGAAAATATACAAGGTTCCACTTAGAAAACCTTTATCAAATTTCCATTTTCCTTTTTTAACTCTTTCAATTATTTGGTGTACAAATGAGAATATGAGGTACTTATTGTTTAGTAGAAGATTCTTTAGAGGCTCAGGTAAATCTTCTCTTTCAACTATGTCGTTAAAAACTCTGTAGAGCCTTTTGATTGTCAAAACATGCTTTTCGGTTTCTCCCTCATGTTTTTGAGCATTGTATCGAAAGTCCATCGTGCAGCACTCACGATACGGTTAACTCTCTTTGGATCTCGATAATTCTTAATTAATACTCTCTTTAATATGTTATCTTGCTCTTCAATTTTAAAATCCAAAACTTCCTCTTTTTTCAGTTCTCCCTTTACTCTTGCATTCTCATCCATTAATTTCATGCCCAGCAAAACCTTTCTAATTAGAAAAGGAGAAAAAGGGGGAACCGTAACCTCAAACTTCATGTTAGGGTCTGGTATTATTTCTATTTCTCTTCTACTTATATTCACTGTGCCTAGATACTCACCTGTACTGGAGACAAGCTCTACAGATCCTTCACTGTATTTTTCAGGTTTAGGTCTACCTTCTTCCTCTTTAATAAGTTCAGCTTTAATTACAGAGGATTTAGACGCTTTCATAAAGGAGCTCTTGGTTAAATAATCTTCAATCAGCTTAACCAAAAACTTTAGCTTCAGGATTTCCCGTTCCTTCTCCTTGAGTTCTTTGATGTATTTATCCCTTAGCTCCATCATTAAATTTGCTTCTTCCTCGCTCATCTCCAACATATATCACCGTTTTTAATCGTGACACCTGCAACTTCCCAATTATACATGTTTTTAACATAAACTTAAGTTTTTTGGTGGGAGAGAAGAGGAGAAACCTGAAAAAAAATCATCTAGTTTTAATTGTTAGGTTTTTGTTTAAATAAATTTATTATTGAGGCAACCGACTTAGCAGGCCGCCTTTCTCCTCTTATGCTTCTTTAATAATCAAACATTATACATTATTTTCCAGTATTTGCTCGTAAAAAGAAATTAAATATCACCGTATCATGTCATAAACATGCATCATTTCCTTTATAACTCTATTTGTTCCGATGAAACCACCATTTGTTTGAAGATGGCCATAGCGGCATCGTAACAAGTTCCTGGCTTTTACCGAGTTATAATGGGTTAAATCAGGACCCCCAAACCAAACCTGAAGAAATTGATACAGAGGCGTCTCAAGGGTTTTTTAATACAAACATGTAGTGCTCAAACATAACTTTCATGAAGTTAAAGGAGTGCAATCAATACAAGTTCAAGTAGATTACCTGGGAACTGTTCTAAGTTTTCATAGATTCATAGTGCAAAATAGCACTGAAAAGCTATTTGAGAAATAATAATGAAGGCAGCAACACATTACAAGATGAATTTGAAGAAGAAACCAGTTGAAGCGGTAAGGGAATGAGAAAAACCCTAGTTAAAAGAAGGTTTGTTTTGTGAAGAGAATCCCATACACCTGTAGAAGCGGTGTTATAAAGGTAACCGTTAAACTATTCAAGTATTTAAAGCTCAATGTTCTAGAATATGATTTAAAAGTAGATTAAGGGAGAAGATGAAGTGACTAATTCTCAGAGAGAGGATTAAGGCAAAATATTTCGCCTTAAATGTGTTGAGGAATCAAGGCTAAAATCAGAGTGTTCAATAGACTTAAAAAGTTACAACAAAGACCTGTTTAAGAGTAATTGAAAGAAGATCGAGCTTCGATGAAGTATAGGCCTCAGATACAGGCCCTTAACCCATACGGCTCAATCAATGTCCGGACCTCATGCAGTGAGTTCATGAACCCGAGAGGCGCTCTAGTCTTATGAAACAGTTTATTTTTAAAAAGTTAAACATTAAAGTTCATTTTTGAAAGTTTAAAAGTTAAATAAAACTTTGGAGGTACTTCAAATGATGCTTCGAGGAATAGGACTTACAGGTATGCCTGGTTCAGGAAAATCAACTGTTTCTAAAATTATAAGTAGAAAATTGAATTGTTTGGTTGTGAGCATGGGGGACATAGCAAGGGAAATAACCAGAGAAAAATATGAAACTGTGGATGCAAGGAAGGTTTTAGAGGTTGCTGCTAGACTAAGAAGAGAAAAAGGGAGAAATTATTTTGCTAAGTTATCCTTTAGTAAAATAAAGGACTACGAAGGGATAACAGTAGTAGATGGACTACGAAACATAGAAGAACTCGACTATTTCAAGAAGAAAATTGATGAATTCTACGTGGTTAACATACATGCTTCCCCAAAGGTTAGATTTGAAAGGTTATACAAAAGGAAGAGGGCAGGCGACCCTTTAACTATGAAGGAACTTAGAGAAAGAGATCTAAAAGAGCTTAATTTGGGGATTGGAGGAGCTATAGCTCTCTCTGATACCGTAATAGTTAATAACAGCTCTATAAATAGATTAAATAAACTGATCGAAGATTTATTGGAGGAGTTAAACCTTGCTCATTAAGGCTTATACCTCGGTGCATCCCACAGAGAATATGGAAAAGGTTGAAAAAGCTCTTTTCCAGGTAATGTCGAGTGGTAAGTTGACAGTGAAAAAGATAAACGAAGAAATGCTTGTTTCCATTGAAAGTAATGATTTAGATTCCCTGAACAATGTTTATAGTAAAATAAGAACTAAAAAAATCGTTGATTCCTTCAGGAGAGAGCTTTTAAGAAATAAAAGAGGGAACTACACCGCTGTCATGTTGAACAAACAATCAGCAGTTGTGGGGGTCATAACTATATGTGAAGACTTAACAGAGTCTCCACTTGGACCCATAACCTTGGAGATAGATGCAGACAATTTAGATGAGATAATTAATTGGCTAGCTCCTAAAACAAAGCAAAAGAAACGACTCCTTAGGGAAAGAAAACTAGTGGCCCCCCCTTTTCAGGAAGAGGAATAAGCACTTTAAGGAAATCTTCAGCTGTAACCATGTTGGAAGGAACCCTTATCAGACCATCTAAGTAGCTTTCTTTATCTTTATACCTATTGCTTATATGTGTTGCCACAGCTAGTTTCACGTTTGAAGCATATAAAACATCTATTAAATCTTTAACGGTCGAATGCCCCTTTTCAGAAGCTTCTTCCTCATCCTTAACAGAAAAAGTTGCGTTGTAAATCAATAAATCTGCGTTTTCAATGTACTTGATTAATCCTTTAAATGGTCTGGTATCTGGTACGTAAACAATTTTTCTTCCCTTTCTAGGAGGACCAATCAAATCTGAAGGCTTAATTTTTTCCCCATCCAAAAAGACAGTTTCTCCTTTAACCAGTTTTGCCCTCATAAGAGGTGTTAATCCTAATTTATCCGCTTTTTCACCGTTAAACTTCCCTCTCCTCATTTTCTCCTCTATTACAACGCCAAAGCATGGTACGTGATGCTTTGTTTCGAAGAAAATAATTCTATATTCTTCTTCATTAATCTCAAACCCCTCTTCAATCTCTTCAATAAGCACGTTAAACCTTGTTTTTATATGAAAAAATTTTCTGTGAAATTCCACAAAGTTTTTAAGGTTTCTGGGTCCATAGATTCTTAGTTCTTCTTTTCTTTCAAATAAATCCATGGACTGAAGTAGACCTGGGACCCCTAAAACATGGTCTCCATGTAGATGTGAAATTATTATTTTCATGGGTCTACAGAAGCCTAGTTTTGCCTTTGCAAGCTGGAATTGGGTTCCTTCACCAGCATCCAGCATTATCAGTTCTCCTTTTCTCCTTATAACTATTGATGGAGACCTTCTTTTACCTGTAGGTGCTGCTGCGCCTGTGCCTAGAAAGAAAACCTCCACATTGATCACTTTAAGGTTTCTTAAGGATATTGATCTGTCTAATTAACGATCTGTGCATACGCATCTTGAAGCTCTCTAAGAACATAAACCCTTCCTTCTCAGCTATTTCTGTCATGTCAATTCCCTCAGGATGTGAAATACACATGTACCCTTTCTCTTTAAGTAGCGAATACGCTTCGGGCATGAAGCACTTTATCACATGGGTTGTGCTTTCACCGAATGAACTAGTTGATATGGAATACGGCGGATCAGTGACAATTGCATTCACCTTTCCATCCAAAAACCGCCTTAGTTTTCTTGCATCCCCTTGTTTGACATAGAAGTTTTTAAATCCCATGAAGGAAAGATTTACCTTGGCCATTTCCACCATCTCAGGGTCTATATCTATACCTACGGCCTTGCATCCAACCCTTATAATCTCAGTTAATATACCCCCTGGTCCACAGAAAGGGTCTAAAACAACATCCCCTCTTTTTACACAGGCCAAATTAACCATACAACGAGCCAAAGCAGCATTCATCATTCCACTACGGGTAAAAGGCATACTTGCACCTCTTTCATGGAGAAGCCTTGATCTTTTGATTTCCCCTACTTTCTCTCCGAATACTAAGTAATCTTCGGTTAAAACCCCATGAAGTTCCACATCAGGGTTCTCCAGATCTACTTTTAATCCTGGGTTTTCTTTAAGTATTATTCTTCCTATTTCTCCCTCAAGCATATGTCTTTTTAAATGCCTTGAACTACCCTTTACTCTAGTTAATCTTACTCTAAAAGATCTTTCCTCCTTTAAATCCAAATGTATTCCTTTAACTCTTTCTTTTATTTCCTCTTCATCTGCCTTAGACTTAAAGTAAAACTTATATATCCTCTTTGTAAAGGCAGCTCTGCTTAAGACCTTGTTAACTGCTTTCCTTGTTGAATTGAAAATTAAACATTGATCAAGAAGCTCTTTCTGTTCAAACAATTGTTCTTCTCCTTCGATTATGCCTTTGATCTCCGAAGCTGCTAGTTTATAGTTTTGTCCTGACAAAAGGGCAAAAAACGGACTGGTTACCATGTAATCCTCATCCCCGAATAATCTTTAATAATTCACAAACTTTACATATTTCCTTAGATGAAGGTTCACCGCACAGAATACAACTAGAAAGCTTAAACTTCATCTTCTCTTTTGTTTTTAAGTGTTTAATTATTTCATTCATGAAATAATAGAAATTTTCTCTGCTACCAGCAAAAGTGCTTTCTATTTTGTTCATATGGACTCTAACAACATTTCTCATTCCTTCTTGAGCGTAGGGACATTCATCCATATGAAAAGGTATACCTTTAACCAATGCATATGCAGCTATCTCTCTTTCAGGGGTTGTAGAAAGTGGTTTTATTCTTTTAACAAAAAGTTCACTTATCGATTCATCACAATTCATTTTTAAGCTTGATTCTATATCCCCCCTAAAAAAGTTCATTAAGTAAGTTTGAGATTCATCATCTAAGTTGTGTCCTGTAGCCACTTTACTGGCTTTTAATTCTCTAGAAAGAATGTTCAATGCTCTCCTTCTGAAAACCCCGCAGAAGGTACATGGCCCCCTAGCGCCTCTAAGTACCTTATTTTTCTCCACGATTTCATTTAATGTATAACCAAATATTTCCTTAAACGACACGATTATATGTGTTAAATCCAGTTCCTTAGTGTTCCTTTTTGCAAACTCAATAGCTTTATCTCTGTACCCCTTTATCCCCTCATCAACCGTCACAGCGAATAATTCGCATTTAACTTTATTCAACATCTCCTTTAAGATGTATAGCGTCAAAGTACTGTCTTTGCCGCCAGATAAAGCCACAGCGACTCTGTCTCCTGGTTTAATCATCTTATTTTTCTCTATATTTCTATGAACTCTTTTCTCAAAAAATTTTAGGAAGCATCTTCTGCAAAGTTTCTCTTCTCTGTACCTTATATCTATAATTGCTTTTTTTCCACATCTGCTACACTTAGGTGATTTATCCACCGCTTATCACTCTTAGAATCTCTATCTCATCACCGTTATCTAATATTTCCTCCTCTGTGATGAGTTCATTCTTCTTCCTTATTAGCACGGTTTCACGGTTTATTTCCAGTATATCTAGGATATCTTGGACAGTGACTTCTTTTTTGTTGAGTACCATTTCTTTTTTACTTATTTTTCCATCCACTAATTTTACCTTTATCTTTAACATTTATATCATCCTAAGCAGTCTTTATATTTAATTAATGCTATATGGTTAATTTTGTTGGGGTTTTAAATTGAAGTATGCTTTAAGAGAAGTTTTAAGCAAATTTAAGTGGGATTCTAGGTTTAGAGGGAAGAGGAGTAACATAGAAATAATAATTCTCGATAGATTAGTATCTGAGGGAAAGAAGATTATAAGGTTTCCGGATGTTAAGGAGGTAGGGTCTTCCTATATTATATATGGAGAAAATAAATGGATACCTCTCCACAGAATACTTGAAATAAAAGACTCTAGATCCGGTGTTGTTTATTGGAAGAAGAAAGAACCTTGAACTTTAAGGGTATACCTCCTGTCCTTTCATCTGAAAAAATCATAGACAAAGCGTTTAGTAGAGCATCAAAAGCTTCTAAATCCCTAAAGATAAAGGGAGACCCTTCCAAAAAGGCTAGAGCAAGAGAAAAGCATAGAGCAAACATTGCATATCAAATAATAGATTCTTATCTGCTTAAAATAGTTAAAAGTTTTCCAGATTTATCATCCCTGCCTCAGTTTTACGTTGAGTTAATAAACCTACTGATAGATGTGCAGAGACTGAAAAAGGCCTTAGCGAGCCTAAGCTGGGCAAAGAAAACCATTAAAAAACTGTTAAAAACAAAGGTTCGTGATATAAACAAAGCTAAAACTCCCAAAGAGGCTGCAAAGGCGAGAAGACATATTTATGGGAGGATTGCATCTATACTCCAAAGAATAAACCCCAATTTGAAGTTCCTTGAAGAAGCACGGCTTAAAATGAAGCAAATGCCATGTATACAAGAGTCACCTACAATAGTCATTGCAGGGTACCCGAATGTAGGTAAATCAACATTTGTAAGCAATGTTTCTACGGCGAAGCCAAAAATTGATGTTTACCCCTTCACAACGAAAGAGATACATGTAGGATACCTAAACTTTGATAACCAAAGGATTCAAATAATTGATACACCTGGTATACTAGATCGACCAATCTCCAAGAGAAACAGGATAGAGAAACAAGCAATTTTAGCCCTAAAGTTTTTAGCAGACTTAATAATTTTTCTTTTAGATCCATCCGAAACGTGTGGTTATCCTTTAAAGGACCAATTAAACCTTTTAGATGAAGTCAAGAACATGTTTTCAAACCAGCCTTTGGTTGTAGTCCTCAATAAAGTGGATGCTGTCCCTAATAGAGACATCGTGGAAAACCTTATGAAAAGCTTAAGAGCGGATGAATTAGTGGCTACGAATGCTGAAAAAACTAGAAGTCTTCTAAAAAAATACATTAACATGTTTAAAAAGGAACTAGGGTTAAATCGCTAAAAATAAAGGTTTCAAAATAAAATTGTTGCGAACCATTTTTAAATTCGCTACTGAGCAAGGAGTTAAATGTAAAGGATATAAAGAGGCTAAAGAGTTGAAAGTAGAAATCACTCATATTGGAGGAGCAAGTAAAATAGGTGGCAGTTCTCATTTAATTAAATATAAAAGCACATCGCTTCTACTAGACTGTGGTTCTCAGTATACAGACAACAGGCCTTCATTAAGATCCTTTGAAAGATTAATCGATGAAATAGACGCTGTTGTGATCACTCACGCCCACCTAGACCACTCAGGTGCTACTCCTTTACTTGTAAAGAGTGGATATAGAGGCCCCATATATGCCACTCACCCAACCAGGGATCTCATGAGAATTCTGTTAATAGATGCCTATAAGCTAAGTTTAAGAGGCAAAAAACTTTTCGAGATCAAAGACATCGAAACAGCCGCGAAACAAATAAAACCTCTTTTTTATGGGGAAGAAGCATATATAGGTGACCTGTCATTTAAACTTTACGATGCAGGGCATATCCTAGGTAGCGCAATGATTCTCATTGATGCTGGAGGAAAAAACATACTTTATACAGGTGATGTTTCAAATGTTAAAGATAACCATTTAAATGGTGCAGATATACATCAAATTAAAGATGTAGACCTCATTATAATCGAATCAACCTATGGCGATCAAATATTTGAAAGCAGGAGGCTAAGAGAAAGAAAAATAGTTGAATCTAGCTTAGAGACCCTTAAAAACGGAGGAAGCGTCCTTATACCAGCATTTGCGGTAGGCAGGATACAGGAACTTATGTTAATATTTGAAAGAAAGTGGAGTGGCCTTAAAGATAGTTATCCGGTTTTTTACTGTGCAGGTTTAGCTAAGAAGGCCCTTGAAATATATGGACACTATACTGCATGGATGAACAAAAAGATACAGAACTTTGTAACCACAACTAGAAGAAATCCATTTGAGTTTGAAAATATAAAGCTTATTCATGAACCTGCTCAGATAGACTTTTCAACCCCGTCGATTTTCCTAGCCGCGAGTGGAATGCTTAACGGGGGCTTTAGCTCCTACATAGCCCTTAGACTTGCTCAAGATAAAAAGAATAAAATTATTTTCCCTGGTTTTTGCGCTGAAGGCACACCAGCGAGGATGGTACTTGATGGGAAAAGGAAAGTTAAGATTTTCGATTTCATCGAAGGAGATAAGAGGGAAGTTGAAATAAGATGCAAGGTGGAGCAAATAAACCTATCAGCTCATGCAGATCAAAAAGGGCTAATTTCTATCCTGAGAAAAATTAAACCCAAAATTACATGTCTGGTCCATGGTGAAAAAGAAGCAAAAAAGGAACTCAGAGACAAGATAAGGAAGTTCACCACCGTCAGATTGGCAGAGGACGGTGAGTTGCATGAGTATTTAGTAGATGAAATAAGGGATCAAAAAGCATTTTTAACACATCAATTATGGAAAAAACTCAGATTTAGAGAGCTTGACGGCTTAAAATTCAGTTTAATACAGGGAGCCGTGATACAAGAGGATGAATGCCTTAGAATTCTAACCTTAGAAGAATTTGACAGGCTGCTGAATAAAAAAACAAAATCTAAAAGGACTTCTTAAAAATGGTAATTTAGGTGAAAAAAATTTTCTAATAATCTCTTTAAAGTGAAAAATTTATTTTTCGTTAATCGCTGAGTATTTCAACGTTAAGAAAAACTTTAACATTTAAAAAGATTTTCATATAAAGGTTAAGATTAGATGTAGAGGTAAATGACACCTCTAAAAACAGTTTCAGCTGTGTAGGTGATTTTGTGGCATCTGTATTAAAGGAAAAATTTTTCCTCAGACAGAGAAGGACATTTAAGCCAAAAATTCTCAGGACAATTGACTTGTCGGTTAAAAAATCTATATACAGCGGGCTTCTTTTCGTAAGGGAGTACTACTTTAAAAAAGAAGATCTAGACAAGTACTTTGCAAGAAAAAACGCACTAATGAAGCTTCCTAGGATTGGTCCCAAGATAAAGATCAGCAGGTCCATGTATAAAGAAGCCCTTAAAAAAGGTAAATACTTAGATGCGAAAGGTGATTTCGAGGAAATAGAGATTAGAGAACTAAGAAGAGAAGGGGAAGACATAATTTACACGGTTATAATAAGTTAACATTTTCCCCTCTTTTTCCTACAGATCTCTTCACAAGGTTCTTCCTTTATCATTAGACTATTTAAACCCCCCAAAACTTGCAATTCTTTTAAGTGTTTCTTTACCTAATGCATCTGAAAACTGATTTTTCAATTTTTTTAAGGATCAGAATCAGGGGTTCTTGAATAAGACATGATAGTTATTATCAGTGAATTAATTTCCTTGAACATTCTTTCTAATAAATAGTAGAAGACTTCATTTCTCCAAAGTTGCCACTACCATTTTTAAATCTGAACAACCTTTTCCCTTTTATAGAATATTAAATTAAAGAACCTCTACAATAACTTTGAAATAAGAGGTTAAATTAAACCAAATTCTTGGTTGAATGGGAGTATGATACCAGTAAAAACCATAATGAAGATTGTTGGCAAGGAGGAGCCGGGTCCTTCTCCCACCTTCAGCGTTTCACATGTCATCAGCGCGTTTCTAATAATGGGGCTGGAGGGTGCCATAGGAAGGAAAAAATTATCTCAAAAACTAAATGTCGGGGAGGGTGTTGCTAGAACGATAATTAAACGCTTGGAAAAAGCTAATTTGCTAAAAGTTACAAGGCATGGTTGCCAACTTACCAGTAAAGGTTTAAAGGTGTATAGTTTTTTAGTTAGGAGAATAGGTAAGATAGCAGAGTTAACGAAAAAAATTGAGGGGCTCACGATTGGTAGGTATCATGTCGGTATCCTAATAAGGAAAAGAGCTCACTTAATCAAGAAAGGAGTTGAACAGAGGGATGCAGCTGTAAGGGTAGGTGCAAACGGAGCCATAACTTTGGTTTATAGTGATAATTCTCTTCAGATGCCTCAACTGATAAACATTTCAGCAAGCTACCCTAGGACTGCTTTGTTAATAGAGAATATTTTTGAACCCGAAAATGGAGACGTGGTGATAATTGCGGGGGGTGAATCTTTGAGCAAGGCTAGACAGGGAGCTATAGAGGCTGCTTGGACATTGATTAAGGAAAAAGCCTTACAGTTCTCTGAAAGGCTGGAAAGCTAATACACCTCTAAACTTTTATGTACCTCCCATAACCAGGTTTTACCATGATTTCTCTATCATAAATGACTTTTCCTCTGAGGATAGTCATTATTGGCCAACCTTTAAATATTATTCCCTCCCATGGAGTCCATCCAACTTTATAATGAAGGTTCTCAGCCTTGACCATGTTTTCTTTCCTCAAATCCACGATCACAAAGTCTGCGTCATAACCCTTTTCAATCTTGCCTTTCCCATTTAACCCAAAAATCTCCGCTGGTTTCTCTGAGATCAGTTTTATTAATCTTTTAATGGATACCCGTTTCTTGTTCACTCCTTCACTCATAAGAAAGGGAAGAAGCGTTTCAACTCCTGGGACACCTCCCCAAGCATCCCATATGTTCTTCCATCCTACTTCTTTTTCCTCTTTTGTGCCAGGAGCATGGTCTGTAACCACTATGTCTATTAAACCAGTTGCCAGTGAGTTCCACAGTGCCTCTACATCTTTTTTATCTTTTAAGGCAGGGTTTATTTTAAGATAAGGACCCAGTTTCTTCATGTCATCTCTTGTGAAATAAAGATAATGTGGACAAGTTTCAGCTGTAACCTTCAAACCAATTTTTTTAGCTTTAAATATTAAACTAGTCGCTTCCTTAGTTGTTAAATGTGCAAAATGCACGCGTGCATTTAATTCCTCGACCAATGATAAGACCCTCTCCACTGCTTTTCTCTCGGCATCAGTAGGTCTTGCATCTGCATGAGCCAATGGATCGTTTCTATTTTTCATGACCATCTCTCTTTGCCTTTTCTCCAGAATTCCCTCATCTTCGGCATGTAAGGTTACAGTTGCTCCAAGAGAATTTATTTTTTTAATTATGTATTTGAGCTCTAAGTAACTATTGTAGAAGGGAGAACATGTAAAAGCTTTAAACGTTCTTACACCTTGATTAATGGTTTCATCAGCAAGGTGTAAATTACTCGGAGTCATCACTCCACCTTGCAGAGCAACATCTATATATGAATGCTTTTCAACAGCTTTTATTTTCTTATTCAAGTGAGGAGGCAGTACCTGTTTCCTCAAAGGAAGATCAACCACTGTTGTTATTCCACCGGCGGCTGCAGCCAACGAACCGCTTTCAATGTCCTCCCTATATAGGTAATCTGGGTCATGGAAATGCACATGTGCATCTATCCCTCCAGGAAGGATATATTTATCCCTAAAACACCTTTTTTCATCGGCTTCTGGCAAGTTTTTCTCCTTTTTTAAATCAACTATTTTTCTACCCTTTACTACGATCCCCCCTGTGAAAACCCCTTTAGATGTAGCTATTTTACCTATTATTATCAAGTCTGCAGGCATCGACGGTTCACCGTTGAACTTTTAATTCCAGATGAATTTAAACGTTACGTTAAAGATACCCCTGGAAAGGAGGTCCGTATATAAGTCAGGATTAAGAGTTGAAAGGCAAAGGTATATTTTAAAACCTCTCTAAAAATGATGTTTTTATTGATACTATATGAGAAAGGAGTTTCTTCAATTTAGGACTAGATATGGAGTTATTTATCCTTACTGGTTAAACATTGATTTACATGGAGACCTAGTTAAGGTCTTCATTGAATATTTAAAGTCACAGGTGGGAAAAACCGCAGGAGAAATCAACAGGGATATACTTGGATATGTGACAAGTAACAAAAAGTTAGCTGTGTCACTCTATGAAACAATGATTAGATACTTCTTCTGTTATTCATCAGAAAAGGGCAAGTTTATGACTTATACTCCATCTGAGCTCAGGTTATTGCTTTTTAAAAAGGTATCAAGTAAGTATGGCGGTTTCACATCTTGGAATGAAAGGAGCATCGTTTTAAAGGAATTAATCAACGAGCTTGGATTAAAGATGACTGTCGAGGAGCTTGAGAGACATTTATGGTCAAACGAGAAAAGGGAAGAAGTTTTAAATTTGAAGAGGGACGTAACTGTTCAGAAAGCCATCGGCGCCTATAACTTTGAAATGCTTAGCTGCTTCCTTAAGTACTGCTCATCGCTTCACTTAAAGATCCTTGCTAGTTTAAACTGTAGTGAAAAAACACATAAAGTTTTCAGTAGGTTTTTAGGGGAACTTAAGGCTAGAAGAATACTTTTCGAGGTTTTAAAGGAAAAATCAGCTGTCAAGATTTTGGTGTATGGACCTATAGATATATTTAATAAACCTGATAATTATGGAACAGCAATTAGCAGAGTATTCGCATCAATGCATCCCTTTCTAAGGGAAACAAGATTGTGGGCCATAGATTTTTTCCTTTTGTTAAATAATAAGAAACTAAAACTCTACATGAGGCCAAGTAATCTACCATATATCTGGGTCCCTCAGAGCGAAGTACATAAGAAGAATAAATCTGTTGAGGAGTTTAAAAGGAAAATCCGAGGTCACCTCCAGAGGTCAACAGATCTAGAGTTAAAAAATTATGTGGAACTAGAGAACATTATTTTTGTCCCTGATATCCTGATAAAGAAGGGAACCATAGATATTTGCATGGAAATTATTGATTCAGCGAAAACAGAATATTTAGGTAAGAAACTAAAACTTTTAACGAAAATTTATCAGAAAGGAATCAAACTATTGGTTTTAGTGAACAGCAAAGTGTACATGCTCTTTAAGGATGCCCCCTTTAAAGTTCTTATGTATGAAAAGAGGAAGGGTAAGTGTTTTACCTCCCTTAAGGAGATTAATAAGTACATAAAGTCTCTAAATTAAATTTTTCAGTTTATTACTCCTCGAATTTAATTGCTCTGACGGGACATATCGAAACACAAAGGCCGCAACCGTAACATTTCTTTTCATCAATGATAGCCTTACGTCCCATGTAAGTCTCCTTTAAACCGGGGGCCCTCCATGGACAAACTTGTACACAAAGGAAACAGGCATTGCACTTTGTCCAATCTATCTTCGGAGGCAGGGAATATGTCCTGAGGGGCTCTGATGGAAGATTTTTTAATGCTAAACCTCTCATTTCATCAATTGTATTATATCCATGGTTTTTCATGAAAATCTCCATTTCCGATGTTATTTTCCTGAATATTTTAGGTCCGTGTAGAATAGCTGCGGTACATACCTGGACACCCCAGGCTCCTGCCATTATATATTCAATCGCATCTCTGCCGCTTAAAATCCCCCCAACACCAATGACTGGGAGATCTGTGGTTCTTGCTACCTCCGAAACAATCCTTATTCCAAGCGGTTTTATCGCAGAACCACTTAACCATCCATAACCGCTTTTACTCCCAAGAAATGGTTTTCCAGTTTCTATGTCAATAGAAAGCACAGGACCTATCGTATTTATGGCTACAAAACCGTCAACATGTCTTTCAAGGGCTCTAACAAGAGCTGCAACATCCTGTACATGGGGACTTATTTTAAGGAAAACCGGTATTCCCACTTTTTCCCTTAACTCTTTAAAGGCTTCAACAAGAGGCTTTATCTCAGCCCCTACATAGTGAATTGAGCACTCTATGGCATCTACACCAGCTTTCTCGACTAATGGACCTAAGAAACCAAGTTCTTCTTTTGTATAGCCTATACTGGCTATTAAGGGCAAATTAGTTGTCTTTGCCTTTTTGTATTCTTTCTCTATCCATCGAGTGTATGGAATATCACTCCAAAGTTCAACATTTATCATGGCTTTCGCATTTGCTGTTCTCTCCATGACTGCAATAGTAGGTCTCGGTACGGCTGCAGGACTTATACTTATTGTTTTTGCCACAAGTCCCCCTGCACCACCTTTAGCCATTAGAACAAGCGTATCCCCATTCATTCCGGGAGGCCCAGCAGCGTTCATCACAGGATTTCTAAATTTTATCGATGCTATCTCGATGGATAAATCAACCATCTCAAACTACTCTCCTAAAAATTTCTCAACATCTAAAACTTTGATTTCAATCTTATAAAAACTTTTTCTCCAGTACTCAAGACAAAAACTTTGATTTCTGACTGTTAAAACATGTTTTCACTTGAGGCTAAGCCGCAATTACATGTGAAACGATGTCTTAGACCCCATTGAGCTAATTTAAAGTTTACATAATAAATGTTTAAAAATTGTTTTTACAAAAACGATTTTTCTAGAAACCATGTAAAGAGAAAGGTTCATCAAACCGAATAAGCAACGACAAATATCAGTGAATACAGAAAAAGAAAAGTTGAAGGAAACCTAGAAGGGATGCTATACACCATATAAATAGATAACTGAGATACATTTTTAGGATAAAAATATTATACTAGCCGCAAATTGTTATATTGATGGAGTTCATAGGTGAAAAAATTGGTTAGATCTTTCATATCCATAGATTTAGAGGAAAGAGAAACCGTAAAGAAAATCATAGAAGTACAGAGGAAACTGTTCAGTGTAGCTAGAGACATAAAACTTGTTGAGCCTCAAAATTTGCACTTAACCCTTGTTTTCTTAGGTGAATTAAGTGAAGAGGAAATTAGATCCATATATGACTCTATAAGGGAAATTGAATTTTTATCCCCTTTTAGTGCTAGATTAGTTGGTTTAGGGGCGTTTCCAAGCAGTAATAGACCAAGAGTTCTATGGATAGGGGTAGGAAAGAACGAGGAAAAGATAGTCGAAATTTACAAGGAAATCATTAAAAGGATTAATCATAGGAAATTTCCAGACAAGGAGAAATTTATTGCTCATTTAACAATTGGCAGGATCAGGAGGCCGAGAAGAAACATTGAATTATCAGAAATTTTGAATTCACTTGGAAAACTAGATATAGGGGAAATGGAGGTAAATGATGTTAAAATAAAAAAGTCCACACTAACTCCTAAGGGCCCTGTTTATACTACTCTCTTCAAAGTGTCTCTTTTAGGCAGAGAGGAGAAAAGAAACAAATGAAAAGGAAAGAAAAGAGAATAAATGAAATACTGAAAGGTGTATTGAAGGAGATAAAACCAACTGAGAAAGAAAAAACAGAGATAAGAGAATTCATAGATAAGATTATAAATGAAATCAGGATTATATGCGAAGAAGAAAATATAAAAGCCAAACCCATGGTTGTAGGCTCCTTGGCGAGGAACACTTGGCTTAAAGGAGATAAGGACATAGATATCTTCTTGTTGCTCCCTGTAGAAATAGGAAAAAAACAATTGGAGCAGAATGTAAAAAGAATAGGTAAAAAGTTAAGCAGAAAAGAAAAAGCAAGAATGGTAATTAAATATGCGGAACACCCATATGTGAGGCTTATCTTTAACGACTATGAATTAGATTTAGTTCCATGTTATAGTGTTAAAGGAGTTCATGAAATGAAATCTTCAGTTGACAGAACTCCTTTTCATGTGAAGTACTTAGCTGCTAGAATGGACAGTAAAAGGGCGGATGAAGTTAGATTACTGAAGCAGTTCATGAAAGGGATCAATGTTTACGGTTCAGACATGAAAATAAGCGGCTTCTCAGGGTACTTATGTGAATTGCTAATTCTAAAATATGGCGGATTCATAGAGTTACTGAATAATGTTTCTTCATGGGGAAAGAAAGTTTTCATAGATATTGAGGGGTTCTATCAGGGAAAAGAAACACCTGAAAAATTTAAAGAACCTTTAGTAGTTGTAGACCCTGTTGACATGAACAGAAATGCAGCTGCTGCAGTTTCAAAGAAGAAGTTAAGCAGATTTATACTCGCAGCTGTTAATTTCTTAGAAAAACCCAGTAGAAAATTCTTCTTCAAGGAAGAAAAGAAAATAACCCTATCCAAACTAAAAACTTTGATGAAGGAGAGGGATACATATTGGTTACTTATCAGATTCAATTTACTTGTAAAGGAGCCTCCAGAAATAATATGGTCACAACTAAGCAAATTAGCTAAGAAAATAAGAAATCTAGCTGAGAAGAAAGATGTAAAGGTGCTTGACATTCGCTGGTGGACAGATGAAGAGCATGAAGGTGTCATTTTCATTGAAACAGAGAGAAGGAAGTTATCTAATATAAAAAAGCACTACGGGCCATCTGTACTTCAAAGAGATAAGGGTCATGTTGAAAAGTTTATTAAAAAACATATTCAAAACAAATTGGTGATCAGAGGCCCCTATCTTGAAGAAGATAGATTGGTTGTTGATTTAAAGAGGACGGAGACGGATGTAAAGAAAATAATCGCTGATGAAGTTATAAATAGAAACCTTAAGACGTCTTCTTCGCTGGGAGAATCCCTTAAAAAGACCTTCATGGTTTTTGACAGCGAAGATCTAGAAAGGATACTTAAAAGCAGTTTTTATCCTTACTTTTCAAGGATATTGACTGAGAACATATGGATTTAAGCTCTAGAAACCTTTAAACACCCTTTCTTGGCTTTTGATACATCATAAGGATTACCCATCCTCTTCGGTTCATTGTGCAAATGCACTGCCATGTTTTACAGAGTCTCTTGCTAATTAGGGAATTCCGGTGAGATAATGCCTCCCCTGGTTATAATGAAAACGACTAAATAGAAAGTATCCCCCCTCCCCCAAAATGTACATGATCACTTAAAAATTCTTGAGAGGTAAAGAAGCCTAAAACGAGGAAGACTGAGCCATGTTTTTCGATTATATAGATGAGAAGCTTTCTAAACAATTGATCTTTAAAGATGAAAGTAAACTTTCAATTAACTATGTCCCTGAGAAGCTACCTTATAGAGACCATGCTATAAAGAGACTTTTTCAATTGTTTAAGAGGTTATTATCAACAGGTGGAAAAATATCGGTTAATGTACTTATAACTGGATGTCTAGGTACCGGGAAGACAGTCGTTTCGAAGAGATTCGGCTTAGATTTCGAGAAATTTTGCAGGAGTAAGGGTTTTTCATTTAAGTATATCCATATTAATTGTAGAGAAAGAAAAACCATATTCAGCGTTTTACTCCGTATACTACAGCAATTAAATGTTTATGTTCCTAGTAGAGGATTATCACCTGATGAACTGTTACTCGAGGTTAAGAATTATGTATTGAACAATAGAAAATATTTATTGATAGCTCTTGATGAAGTGGATTTCCTGATTAAAAGGAGAGGATCAGCGTTTCTCTATAATTTTGCAAGATTATCAGAAGAAGATTTAACTAATAGGAGCTATCTTTCACTAATACTTATCTCTAGAGATGATCTTATAGAGAAATTTATAGAAAAACCTGCTTTAAGCACCCTAATGCTTAACAAAATAAAACTTGAGAGGTATAGTAAAGGACAGCTTTTTAATATTTTAATGGCTAGAGCTGAGGAGGCGTTATTCAAGAATTGTATATCGGAGGAGATTATCGAAATGATCGCTAGGTTGGCAGGTCCCTATGGAGATGCACGTTACGCCATTGAATTGCTTTGGAAATCAGGGAAAGAAGCTGAAGCAAACGGATTGAATGAAATAAAGCCTGAACATGTGAGAAAAGCTAAATCATCCATCTATCAGAGGTATACACTAAACGATATTATTTCACTGAGTAATCAAGAAAAACTAGTGCTGTTATCCATTGTCAAGGCATTAAAAGAAAAAGAGAAACCTTACATTACAACTGGAGAGCTTAAACAAAAGTATAAATTAATTTGCGAGGAACTAGGTGTTGAACCTAGGACCCATCCTCAAATTTGGTCATATTTAAGGGAGTTAAACAGCATAGGTTTAATAGAAACAATGCAGTCAGGGAAAGGATTCAGAGGACAAACAACTCTTATAGGGATAAGCGAAGTACCTATTTTGCCGCTCGAGAGAATTCTAATTTCATCTCTTGAAGGGGGTAAAACTCAATGAATAGTTGCTTAAAGGGGGATAAGCGATTAAAATAGAGGATTTTCTTTGTTCTAAGTCCACCATAAAAATAATAAGAGTATTAATATTAAACAAGGAGTTAAATATAACTCAAATCATCAGAAAAACGGGTTTGAACCATAAAATAGTTTTAGATAGACTACTGAAGCTTCAAAGGATAAAATTAGTCAACGGAGTGGTTAGAGGGAGAAGCAGGGTGTTCACAGTCAAAAATGATAATCCTTTAACAGAACCTTTAATGAGGCTTTTTGATGCTTGGGAGGAGCTAAACCTATCTCTTTTTGAGGAAAGACCTCTCTGATTTGTCTAGTTCAAGATAAGCCATTAATCTGTCACCAATTTTACTTGGATAACTAGATATTAGTTTGATAAAGGGTAAGTATTCCTTATATGCCTTTTTACTTGAGACGTGACATTTCCTTGATACTTTCAACAGTATGTTCTTTTCCATTTCCCTTGTCCCTCTTTGTGAACTCATTTTCCTGATGAAAGAAGGAAACCTATAGAAAATGAATTTCCTTGGTTTTTCAATGTTCACAAAGGATGAGCCGCCTACCATTAAGTCAAATACATATTTTAGCAACGACCAATTACCTGTCTTCACTATTCTGCCGAGGTACATATCCGCCTTTGAAAATTTATCCATAGCCTCGGCTAGTTCCCTAGGTTTACTGTAAACCTGGTCAATATTCTCCACTAGCCACCTAAACATCAACTCATAATTTATATCAGCTCCTTCAATAGCTGATAATGCATCAATGAACTTCTTAGAATAAATTATTTTACTTATAGCTCTGAACACATCTAACTCTATGTTTCTTTGATCGATCCTCGCGGCTTCTCCCTTAAATTCATTTAAACTTTGCAAGTCGTTTAAAGCTGCTCTTAAGTCTCCATTAGAATTTAAGGAGATTCTCTTCAATAAATTAGCGTCGATTTTCAGCTTTTCAAGCTGCACAACCCTTTTCAAAATGGTTAAAACACTCGTCTTTGATAATCTTTTAAACGGTATCATTTCACATTTTTCCCTGAAAACTCTTAGTTTAGGAGAATAAGCATCGTTAGTCGTTAAGACAATTGGGTATCTTGAATTATTAATTGTTTTAGCTATGAAATTAACGACACCTGCCCCTAAATTATATAGGCTCTCTATTTCATCTATAAGAACTATTCTTCCCTTAGTTGAGAAAAGGTTTCCAAGTTTTGTAGTGTTTTCTAATTTTTCCTTTAGCATGCCTGCATCCTTTATCCTTGCTTGATCGATAACCACTATTTCAAGCCCTAATTCATTGGCTATTACCTCCACTAAGGTTGTTTTACCTGTGCCGCTTGGACCGTAGAGCAGAGCAGCTTTCCTAGTTTCTCCTTTTATGTATTTCTTGAGCCAAACCTTAAATTTTTCAAGAGCCTTTTTCTGATCGATAAATTCATTTAACTTTCTCGGTTTATACTTCTCAGTCCAAAGCTCATCCATTCCCTTCCCACCGGAAATAAGATCTATAGACTACCTATAAGGGCAAATTTTGCCAGTAATGCGCTGAGCTGTATATCTGGATGCGCCCCCTCACTTAATCTATAATCTATTTCACCTATGTACTCTAGTAAAGATGTCTTCTGGTCTTCCTTTACATTATCAAGAGAAATAATTTCTCTATGTATCTGATAAAGGATATCTGGAGCTGAAACTCCATACTTTAGCATTAGATTGTAGAGAATCTCCCGTGACCCAGCAAACTTTCCCTTTAAAGCTAATTCTATCATTTTCCTTATTTCATGTGGATGGGCCCTCCCTGAAATGCTGTAAACAGTTTCTTCTGAAACTTCGCTTCCAATCGCAGATGCTGCTTGAAGTACATTTATCGCTCGCCTTAAATCTCCTTCTGCCACGTAAAGTATGGCCTGTAACCCGCCCTCCGTTACTTTAACATCTTCCTGCGAGGATATGTGACTTATCCTCTCCCTGATTTCCTCGTCAGGTATCTTAACGAACCTGAAAATAGCGGTTCTAGACTGTATAGGCTCAATAATCCTTGAGGAATAATTACATATAAGTATAAATCTACAGTTTCTTGAAAAAAGCTCCATGGTTCTTCTTAAAGCCTGCTGGGCATCTGAAGTCAAGTTATCTGCTTCATCGAGGCAAATAATTTTGTAGGGAAACTTTCCCAGAGGAGTGGATCTCGCAAAATCCTTTACTTTTGTTCTAATAGTGTCAATTCCTCTTTCATCGGATGCATTTAGCTCTATGAAGTTTGATCTAAGCCCCTCTTCTCCAAATAAATCATGTGCAAGGCATAAAGCAGCTGTCGTTTTCCCAGTACCAGGTGGACCTGCAAAAAGTAGATGAGGCAAAGTTTTTGTTTCAACGAAGACCTTTAGCCTCTCAACAACCTCGCCTTGGTTCACTATTTCATTCAATGTTATGGGTCTATATTTTTCGGTCCATACCCCATCTTCAAGCTTCATTTTACGTCCCATACCTGAAGATTTTATTATTTATCTGTTCTTCTTACAGATTACAAAACCTGTGTTTCTATTAAATTAATAAAACCCTTTTTTAATTTTAAATTTCAAAGGGAAGACAGACTGCTATGCTTAATACGTTTCATTGAATTTAAAAATTAGAAACCTAAACTTTATTTTATAACTTGAAAGGTGTTATCCTTTGAGTTCAATCTTAGAACATCTTTATTCCTTAAGTGACTTGATTAAAGAAACAACTGCAAAATCTAAAAAGTCCATTCAATTGTTAGAAGAGGAAGGAGCAATAGGGGAAACTAAACCAGGGGAAATCATTAAGTTGCCTGCATGGCAAATGGATTTATTGGTGAAAATGAAACTTGCTGAACTTAAAGTAGAGCCAGTAAGTTTAGAGACACTTTACAGAGTTTTGTCGCTTGAGGAATTTAAAAAGTTTAAACTCCATGGATTACCGAAGGATTTCTACATTAGATGTAAAGCGATGATGAACGTCGATTTTAAGCGAAAGAATAAATTTAAAGGTTTACTTAAGTCTCTTATGACTCTGAGGCTGCAAAAAATTCTAAAAATGGCAGCTAAATGCTTAGATGACCCTAAAGAAAGAGAAAAAATGACTTTCGAAGAAGAAATAATTTTTGACGTAGTACGAAATTTTATTAATAACTGGAAAGAGCATATATTATCCTGTGAAGACAAGAAGTGACTGAAGCTATGGAGCAATTGAAAATAACAAGGGAAATTTTAGTTGAACAATTTAAGGACTTCCTCATGTCCTTTAAAATAAACGGGAAGGAAATATACCTCAACGAAATTAAGGGACTTCCTGAAAAAGAAGGGATATCTGTATGTATAGATTTAGATCATTTAACCCTTTACAATGAAGAACTCTCCAAGCTTGTGATGGTCAACCCTGAAGAAGCTGTTTCAGCAGCATCTGAAGCTTTAAGACAGCTGATCTCAAATGTAGACCCGGAATATGCAGATTACAAGGAACGTTTCTATGCCAGGTTCTTTAACTTGCTTTATAAATCAACTATAAGAGAGCTTAGAGCAAATCAAATAGGTAGATTAGTGGAAATTGAAGGTGTCGTTACGCAAGCATCAATAATCCAAGCAAAACTAATTAAGGCAGCTTATAAGTGCTCTGAATGCGATGCAGTTTTCTATGTACCGATAGATGAAAGGTTAAAGGAGATAAAAGGGGTCCTTGTTGAAAGATGCCCGAACTGTAGAAGGAGATCTATGAATAAACTACTTTTAGAGAAAAGCCTTTTTATTGATTGGCAGACAATAAGGATACAGGAAGATCATGAAAATTTACCACCTGGGAGACTACCCAGGTCTATACTTTGCATATTAACAGAGGACCTTGTTGACAGAGCCAGACCAGGAGACCGGGTTGTGTTAACTGGTACACTTAAACCCTTGAAACCCCCAGGTATAAGGGAAAAAAGGAAACTGAGCTACTTCACCTATATAGACGTTAATTACATAAAGGCTAGGGGGGAAGAAATAGAGCAGATAGATCTTTCCCCCAGGGATCAAGAAGAAGTTGTTAAGTTATCGAAGACCCCTGGTGTTTCAAAGAAGATAATAGACTCAATATCACCGTCCATTTATGGATTAGAAGAAGTTAAAAGTGCAATTGCTCTGCTCCTCTTTGGCGGAGTACCAAAATATTTAAAGGATGGAACTAAAATAAGAGGAGACATCAACATTCTACTTATTGGGGACCCAGGTACAGGTAAAAGTCAAATACTGAAGTATGTAGCAAAAATAGCTCCAAGAGGCCTATACACAACAGGTAAAGGGTCAACAGCAGCTGGTTTAACGGCGGCTGTTGTTAGAGATACAATGACAGGTGGTTGGACGCTTGAAGCTGGAGCGCTGGTCCTAGCCGACAAAGGAACTGCTTGTATAGATGAATTTGATAAAATGAGCAATGAAGATAGAATAGCCATTCATGAAGGGATGGAGCAGCAAACAATTTCCATAGCTAAAGCTGGAATAGTCGCTACTCTGAATGCTAGAGCCTCCATTCTTGCAGCTGCAAACCCAGCATGGGGGAGATATGATGAATCCCGATCGCCCTCTGAGAACATAAATCTACCGCCAACTATCCTCTCCCGTTTCGATCTGATATTTCTTTTGAAGGATGAACCAGAAAAGAAAAGAGATGAAAAAATATCCGAATTTATCCTCGATTTGCACGCTAAGGAGGGAGCTGAGATCAAACAGCCCATTTCACCTGAGACTTTGAGAAAGTACATTTTATACGCCAGAAGATACGTCTTTCCCCACTTAACTAGTGAAGCCATGGAAATAATCAAGGAGTTCTACATGAAAATGCGTGAAAGGAGTAGCAAGCAGCAAGGAGCTATAGCTATAACACCTAGACAACTAGAGGCTTTGATCAGGATGTCTGAAGCGAAAGCAAAGCTAGAACTAAAAAAATGGGTTACGAAAAGCGACGCTGAATTCGCCGTCAGACTGATGGAATATTATTTAAATGAACTAGGATATGAGGAGCAGTTAGGAGTCATAAACATTGATAAGATAACCACAGGTGTAACTCTTTCTAGGCGTCAGAGACTGATTTCTTTGTACGATACCTTAAAAGAAATGTATTCTCAAAAGAAAACACCTGTTCCGGTAGAGGAACTAATAGAAATATTTTCTCAGACACATAACATCTCACAAACAGTTGTGAAGGAAGATTTGAGGAAGCTTATTTCCTCTGGGAGAATCATGTCACCAAGGGAGGGGCATGTAATCCCACTGTAAACTACTTTACAGGGGAGGGACTAGAAATTAAAATAGAACAAGTAGATTTACCGAGGAAAGCTGTTGAAGGCCTCAAGGAAGCAGGGATAACTTATCTGTATCCGCCTCAGAAAGAAGCAGTTAAAAAAGGGGTTTTAACAGGCAGAAACATGGTCATAGCTACACCGACAGCTAGTGGAAAGACTTTAATAGCAACCCTTGCAATTCTGAAAAAAATACTTAAAGAGAAAAAGAAGGGGCTTTATCTTGTTCCATTAAGAAGTATAGCTGCAGAGAAATATAGAGAGTATAGGGCTCTCTTTGATAAATTGAACTTAAAAACAGCTATTTCAACTGGTGATTTTGATATTTCCCCTACATGGCTTGGTAAAAACGACCTTATCATATGTACAAATGAGAAAGCTGATTCAATGCTAAGGCATAATCCAAGCTGGCTCTCAGAGATTGGGATAGTGATAGTGGATGAGATACACCTCATACACACTGTTAAAAGAGGACCTGTGATAGAGCTTCTAATTGCAAAACTACTGAAAAAAGCTTCCAATGCACAAATAATGTGTTTAAGTGCAACAATTAAGAATGTCAATGAACTAGCATCTTGGCTTAATGCAGACTATATTTTAAGCGACTGGAGACCTGTAAAGTTGAAGGAAGGGGTTTTCTATAGACATAAAATCTACTGGAGCGATGGGATGCAGAAGATCAAGGCATATACAGGGGACCAGTATGCAGATTTGAGTATAGATACCATTAATTCAGGAGGACAGGTCTTGATTTTTCTGAGCACTAGAAGAAGCACTGTTTCACTTTCGAAGAAAATTAAAAACTTCATAGGTAAAACTCTGAGCATAAACGAAAAAAAAGCACTGAAGAATATATCTAGGAGAATTGAAGGTTACAGTGAAGGATCCAAGTTAACTGATATGCTTTCATCACTTGTCAAGGAAGGAGTAGCTTTCCATCATGCAGGGCTGAGGTACGAGCATAGAGACATAATAGAAGAAGCTTTCAGGGACAACCTAATTAAGGTTATTTGTGCTACACCTACTCTAGCTGCAGGAGTCAATTTACCGGCGCGGAGAGTCATTATAGGACAGATTTACAGATACTCGTCCATTGAGGGAAACAAGCCAATAACGATTATGGAATATAAACAGATGTCTGGAAGGGCAGGTAGACCGAAGTTCGATGAATACGGCGAGTCAATAATAATGGCATCAACAGAAGAGAAAATGAAGTACCTCATCGATAAATACATAGATTCACCACCAGAAAGAATAGAGTCGAAGCTCTTCGATTCCAAAGTGATCAGATCACAAGTCCTTTCACTTATCGCTTCAGGTTTAGCCTTCACATATAAGGAGGTCAAAGACGTGTTTCAGTCCACCCTTTACGGCCATCAATTCCCTAGGAAAAGATTCGGAACCAAGATAAAGGAATCTCTAGATTTTCTGAAACAAAATGGGTTTATAAAAGAAGACGATGGGCTTCTATACGCCACGGTTCTTGGTAGAAGAATTTCTTTGCTTTACATAGATCCATTAACAGCTATAACTATGATTAAAGGCCTTGGAAGTCTAGGAGATAAAAGAAGAACAGCCTTTTCATTCTTGTCTCTAATTTGCCTGACCCCTGACATGGATACTTTATCACCCCGAAAGAAGCATTATGAAGAACTTTATGAAGCCCTCTATAGTAGAGGAGAAGAGATACCTCTTGAAATAAATCTATGGGAGTTACCCTATCCAGAAATAAATGTCCATAGATCAACATGGACAGCTTTAATCCTTGAAAAATGGATAAACGAGGAAAGTGAAGACACGTTAAACTTCAAATATGATGTAGGTCCTGGAGATGTAAGAAGAATAGCTGAAACAGCTGATTGGCTCCTTTACTCACTTCAAGAAATAGCTTCAATCTTTGGCTACACAACAGTTAAACCCGAAATAAATAATTTACGAACAAGAGTTAGGTACGGCGTAAAGGAGGAGCTATTGCAGTTAACTTCATTACATGGTGTTGGCAGGGTTAGGGCACGTTCACTTTTCAATAAAGGTTTTAAAACTTACGAAGACCTTCAAAGAGCCGATGTAAAAGAGCTTTCAGCTATCCCCTCCATAGGTGAAAAACTGGCGAGGAAGATAAAACAGCAGCTAGAAAACTTTGAGGAGGCCCTTCCAGGTGAATACAGAAAAATCAGTGAATATATGTGAAAGTCTAGAAGGTTCCAGAATGTTTAATAAGACTTGAGAAATCAAGTGAGAGGTTTAACAAACAGCAAATTGGCCTTTTAGAAATAGAGATAAATATGTCTTTATAGGTGAAAGTCTTTAAAACGAGGGGAATAAAATATCAAAAACTTTGAAAATAAAATGTCTTTAGGTGTAAAGATTGCCTATTTCCCCGATTGATACAGGTAGATACGGATCAGAAGAAATGAAACAAATCTTTGAGGATAAAAACAGATATCAAAAGCTGCTGGATGTAGAGGCAGCGGCAGCTCAAACCTTAGCAGAGCTGGGGTACATACCAAGGGAGACAGCCAAAATTATCAAAGAAAAAGCGAGTACATCTATAGTGAAGCCTTTTAGGATAAAGGAAATAGAAAAAGAAATACAACATGAAATGATGGCAATCGTTAAAGCCTTGAGTGAACAATGCGGCGAACATGGAGGATACGTTCATTTTGGTTTAACAAGCAGCGATGCCCTCGACACAGCTTTAACTCTGCAAATAAAAGAAGCAATAGAAGTAACAGAGAGAAAACTAAAGAAACTTTTAGAGATATTTCTAAAAAAAGCTGAAAAATACAAGGAACTCACCATGATAGGAAGAACCCATGGCCAACACGCAGCCCCAATAACTCTAGGTTTCAAGTTCGCAGTCTATGCCTATGAATTTTATAGACACCTAGAAAGACTTAGAGAAGCCAAGCCAAGAATACTTATAGGAAAACTTTCAGGTGCAGTTGGGACATTTGCTGCTCTTGGAAAAAAAGGACCTATTGTTCAAAGGGAAACTCTGAAGAAACTAGGGATAAAGGAACCCTTAATAACGACTCAAATTCTCCAAAGAGACAGACACGCTGAACTCATTTTCATACTTGCGTTGATAGCTTCCTCACTTGATAAACTAGCAACTGAAATAAGGAATCTACAAAGAACAGAGATAAATGAGATTGCTGAGCCGTTCGCAGAGAAACAGGTAGGGTCAAGCACAATGCCCCATAAAAGAAACCCGTATAGATGTGAGAGAATGACAAGTCTTGCAAGGATGATAAGAGCAAATGTTCAAACGAGTTTAGAAAACATCGTGATCCTCCATGAAAGAGACCTTACTCATTCGGCAAATGAACGATTTATAATTCCACAGACCTTTATTTTATTAGATGAAATGCTTTCAACCATGATTAAAGTGATAAGGAACATACAAGTGAACAAAGAGAAAATAAGAGAAAACCTTCAATTAACCAAAGGATTAGTATTGTCGGAAAGAGTGATGATGACTCTCACAAGAAAAGGTATGAATAGACAAAGGGCCCATGAGCTTGTTAGAAAACTTGCCTTACAGGCTATAAAGGAAAACAGACCATTTGAAGAGGTTTTATTAAAAGAGAGAGAGGTTACTGAGAAAATAACTCCTAAGGAAATAGAGAAACTGTTAAACCCAAAAACATACACCGGTTTGGCTGCTCAAATAACAACTAAAACGATCAGTGAAATTAAGCGCAGAATAAAACTTATTTAATAAGAAAAGAGGAATGAAATAATTGGATAGAGTAAGTAGTATAAACTGAGTAATCCTTTTAAGTCGGTTAGATTTATAGATTCCCATGAAAAAATTAAGCCTGAGCTAGTGACTAGAAGACCTAAAAGATTTAAAAGGAAGCATTAACTGTCTCATACTAATTAGCAAGGTCTAGTTTGATCAGGAACAGATGAAAAGACTTTAATACTTTGAAACAGCTAAATTCCTAATTCAAACAATTAAAGTGGCTGAACCTCTTTTCTTTCCTCTTCCGATCTTATCTTAATTATCCCTCTATGAATTGCGCATGGTATACAAATGTACTTAGTAACTCTATATCTGGGAACCCTTGCACCTTTTTTCTTCAGTTCCTTCTTGGTTTGAGGATCAACAGGTGAATACCATCTTGTGATTTTCTTCATTTTATCCGACGGCACTCTTTTACCGCAAAAATCACAGATTAAGTACGGAGATCGGCCAGCTGACCTACCTTTGGACCTGCCACCACTTTTCCTTTTTTTAGGCATCTTTAATCTACCAAATATACATTAATATGTTTTCCCAATATATATTATTTTACTTGCTTCCTGATTACATATGGGACATTTACCTTTTGCTTCTTCTTGCCCGTATTTATAGCCGTAGACTCTTGCATCTGTTATTTCTTCAATTGTTTTTCCACATTCTTCTCTGCCGCACCAAGGAGTTTTTATCACGTATCCATTATTAATTTCTTTTCGAGCGATTTCCAAGCTATCTGTTTCCTTTATCATTGATTTCATCCATTCATCAGCTCTTTTTTTAAGGTTCCCTTGGATATTGTGTAACGTCTTTTTTATGTAGCTCACCAGCTCTTCCCAAGACACTTCAACCCTTGTTAAAGTGTCTCTCCTCTGAACCGTTGCCTTTTTCTCTTTAACCTCCTTTATCCCTATCTCTATCCTTATAGGTACACCTTTCATTTCCCAGTAGTAGAATTTAGATCCAGGTGTCTCTTCCTCTCTATAATCTGTTTCAACTGTTATTCCGTTTTTCTCTAAGGTCCTTTTTATTTTTTCACAGTATTTAATCACTATTTCTTTTTCCTTTTTGTAGTAGATGGGGATTATAACTGCTTTTATGGGTGCAACGTTAGGTGGAAGTATTAGTCCTCTTTCATCTGAGTGGATAGCAACTATGGCAGCTACTGGTCTCCCGGAAATACCATAACAGAGTTGGTAGACGTATTCATGAGCTCCATTAGGTTTTAGATATTTTATGTCAAAAGCTTTTGAAAAATTTTGTCCTAGATAGTGAACCGTTCCGATTTGCAGTCTTCTGCCATTAGGCATTATTGTGTCATGAGCGACCGTGTAAACAGCCCCTGCGAATTTATCCCAGTCTGGCCTCCTCAAGACAAGGTGAGGAAGAGCTAGTTCATCAAATATCTTTGAGTATATCTCTACTGCCTCTTTGAATTGTTTTTCTGCTTCTTCCTTAGTTGCGTGAACTGTATGGGCCTCCTTAAATGTTAGGACCTCCCTAACTCTGATTATAGGTCTAGTTGTCTTTGTTTCATATCGGAAAATATTTACTACTTGGTAGTACTTTATGGGGAGGTCTTTGTGAGATCTTACCCAAAGCGCATACATAGGATATATCGCCGTTTCACTTGTAGGTCTTAAGGCATGTTTCACTTTTAGTTCTTCATCCCCTCCCTTTGTAACCCAGTAAACCTCACTCATAAAGCCAGCTATGTGTTCAGCTTCTTTTTTAAGGTTATATTCAGGTATGAGTAGAGGGAAGAGAACTTCTTGGTGTCCTTTCTCATCTAGATGCTTCCTTATTATTTTAAGCATGTTCTCCCTGATCTTAAAACCATAGGGTAACCATATTCCACATCCTTTTATTGGATATCTATAATCATAGATGCCTGCATCTATAAGTATCTGAGAGAGCCATCCCATTAAATCTTTCTCTTTGGTTAGAGTCTTAGCCATTCTTACACCTCTAGTTTCATTTTAAAGCCGCAAACAGGACAATAAACTTTTTTTCTTTTTTTCCTGGGGTTTACGCGAAAAGCCGAGTTGCATGAAGGACAACGCTTCTCTTCAAGTTCTCCTTTGGACCTTGCTTTTACAGAGACTGTTTTCTTCATTTCTCTTTATCCTCTAAAAACCTCCAAAGTTCATCTCTGACTGAACATAGTTTTTTCCATTCCCCGTTTAAAAATATTAATTTTTGCCCAGGGTCCCTTGTTACCCTGCCAATGATAGTTCCTCTCACATTTTTGATCTTTAACCTTTCCATTACGGTTTCAATGTTTTCAGGTGGTACTGAAGCTAAAAGTGAACCTGAACTTATAAGTTTTAGGGGGTCGAGACCGAGAATTGAGCATATTTCATCTGTCTCCTTTGCAATGGGTATCCTACTCCCTTGAACTCTCACCCCTTTTCCTGAGGCGACAGCCATTTCCCATAACCCGTTAACTAAGCCCCCTTCGGTTGGATCATGCATTGCATTTGCATATTCACGTATTAACACAGCCTCTTTAACAACTGATATTTTCTCAGCAAACCTTTGAGCATTTTTAAGCGTTTCTCTGGACACTTTGTCCTTTAATTCTTCGTAGAAGTCCGTGGCTAGGATAACTGTCCCCTCAATTCCAGCTGTTTTAGTCATGAGCAAGTAGTCCCCTTCCCTACAGTTGCTGGAAGGAGTTAATTTATTTCCATGGGCTACACCCATCATAGTTGCGACCACAATTGGCTGCCTTATCCCAGGTGTTACCTCTGTGTGGCCCCCTACTAATGTGGCACCTACTTCTCCAAGGGCCTTCTTTATTTCCTTCATTATTTCCCCTATTCTTTTAGAGTTGCTTCTAGGTGGTAAAAGTAAACTCACAAGGAACCATTTCGGTTCTGCCCCCATAACTGCTATGTCGTTGGCATTTACATGGACTGAAAGCCAACCTATTCTTTTTTCTCCACCGGTTATGGGATCTGTCGTGATCACAAGAGTTTCGCCCTCCAGGTAAACAGCTGCAGCGTCCATACCTATACCTGGAGGGACTAAAAGTGTTTTCTCGCTGTAATTGACAAGTTTAAAGACGTATTTCTCAAGGTCTTTTGGGGAGATCTTACCTGTCTTAAGTTTCATTATCTGCCCCCTTTTATGTATTCAAGCTCATCTTTACGTTCCACGGCCAAATTTTTTCTCGACTTTCGTTTGACTATATAGCCTGTTATCATGATAACCGAAAACACTGTTAAAGCTATCAATGCTTCCAATGTTTTCTGGGTTGCATTGCTGAGAGATTTTCTTTCTATTTCTACCTTAACTGGTTTTATTTCTGGGAAGTTCACTGGTTCACCTGTTATAACCTTCATTTTTAGCATTTCACTGCTTATACTCCGTGCTTGGAATAACATCTGAAAAGCAGTTGACGGGTTGCTTTCCAAATAGTTTTTCCCAAACTCATAATAGAAAATGGAAAGAAGGGGGTTAATACCATTTTCAATAGCTAACTCTGTCCAAAGCAAGGTTTCTTTATCGAGATTTTTAAGAACCACGCTTCTAAAATCAGCGTCACTGAGGAAAGGAGTATATGTTGTTACTGTGACATAATTCGTCCATGAAACTGTTTCTATTATTTGAAGCAAGGCAGTTGAATAAAGACTTTTGTTCATTGCTATTCTAATGGATTCGCTTCTCCTTTCTGTTTCTTCCTTTATTTTCTCAGCAATTTCAGGTGAAACTGCTTTTTCAGCTTCAAGTTCGATAACTAAGTCCTCAATAAAGGACAACATAAGCTTAGAGTATCTTTCATTTCTCTCCAAATATTCCTTGAAGATTTTTCCGCTGGTGTATATAGGTGCTTCCTTGTTTTCAAGGCTACTGGCAAAGTTCATCCACCACTCGGCTGTTTTAGCTCTCTCTCCTGCATATGCTAAATCATAAAGTGTTTCGTTCAATGATCTCACCTCTTTTTTCTTTAAAGCCTTTTTATATGCAATTTCTGCGTCTATTATCCTTTGATAAGCTGTTGATGAAGCCTGTCCAGAGGCTGTGTGAAGGACTCCGAAATTTTTTATCCTGGTTTTTTTAGTATTCAAGTAATTCCATGTTTTGGAGATTAATAAATTCTTTTCCTGGACAACGCTTTTAAGGAATTTTCCTTTGTCTCTCGTTGCATAGTAATTTATTGTAAGCTTCAGATATTCTGTCTTGACGATGACTTGGAAAGATAAACTTAAGGCTGTGTAAAGTCTTCCTTCCTCTATTTGTTGTTTTATTTTGGCTATATCTACCCTAAGATCCTTTATCTCCTTACCTATATATTTCAAGGCATGATTGTCCTCTTCATATTCTATGGTTTCATTATAAAGAGAATATAGAGACTTGAAGGAGTTAAGTGAATCATTGTACATTTTAAGGGAATTTTCCCTTAGAAACATGGTTATTGGTGTTACAAACTCTGAACTGTTAACCCCCCTCAGTTTGGGCATCGGTTTAGAGATTTCATAGCCAGTCAGGAAGAGAAAGGCATCCCATATATCCCTGGCTTTTAAAATCTTTATTCCATATTTCTTTTCTATCTCATTGGAGATATTCACAGTTTCTTCTCTGCCTGTTAGGGGGTTTTTCCTTACTTCCTTGGCGTTTAAAGCAGGTATTACCAAGAACTTTAATCCAGCGTCAGCGACGGCTGAAGCTTTGGCTTCTAATCCACTTACCCATCCTATGCTCCCATCTGGATTAATAGCCCCTGTAATCGCTGTATCCTGTCTAACCGGGATTTTCAGCAAACATGCAATGAAAGAAACGGCTAGACCTGCCCCTCCACTACCACCACTAATGGACTGTGCCTCACTACTTATGTTTATTTCAAAATCATAAAGCGAAACATCTTTCCTTGTGATGAAACGAGCAACTTCAAAAGCTGTATATGCACTTGCATTAATGCTTATTCTAACTTTTGCATCACTGTTAATCATTATTTCCCCCTTTCCAGGCCAGAAAACTGTCACTTTTATCTTAGTTATTCTGCCTATTGTCCTTGCAATGACAGCTGGAACATTAACCCTAACTGTATACTTTGTCTCCAATTCCCCTCTGGCAGAGGGGAATATCGAAGTTGAAATTAGCGAGATCGTTAACATGAGGAGCAATGTTTCCTTGACGTTTTTCTTACCAAGCCCCTCTTTCAATATTTATTACCTCCCCATAAAGTCTTTTAGGAGTCATAGTTACATGAAAACCTTAACTAATTATTTAAAGCTTAGTTCCCTGAGAAGCGATGACGTCTAATCATTTATTAAATTGCTTTGTTTAAAATTAAATAGCTATATTCTCTTTCATTTTTACCTGTTGAATATAGAAAAAAGATGTTTAAAATGACTTTAGAAGATGAAAAGTTTGATAAAAGAAAGAAAAGCATACTTCGCGAACTAGAAAAGGAAATTGAAAGAGAAAGCATTGACCACGACGTGTTACCCTTAATTCAAAGGGTAAATAGTCATCGAGACTTGGTAACAACTTCTTCATGTTCAGGTAGAATAATACTGATAATTGTTCCTCGGGAGGGAGGGAAAAAGAAGGATGCAGTGATTATTAAGAAATGGCATGAAATAACAAGTTTCCAAGAGATATGGAAAGAAATTAACCTGATCAATACGGAGAAAACTGTCTGGTTAATAACACAGCCATTAATTCTCCATGTATTAACCAGAAACCTGGACACAGCGAAAAAGTTACTTTCTGCTTCAAGAAAAGCAGGGTTTAAGAAAGTAGGCATAATTAGTTTTTCAGAGAAAGTGACGGTTCAAATAGAAGGACATCAAATAATTAATTTACCTGTAATGGATGAGGGAAAAATTCTGGTTGCTCCTGATTATCTTAGGAAAGTTGTTGATATATGTAACATTAAACTTAAGGAAATAAAAGAATCCCTTAAAAGATTGGAGAAAGAAATAGGCTCACTAATCAATGAAAAACAACCATGGAATAAACGAGAAAATAACAATTATCGACTTGTAAAGAAAACCATGAGTGTTACAATTAGAAAACAGCCTTAAATTACTTTCTAACAATTTTACTCGCCATTTTTAATGACGCTCACAAACTTAAAGTTCTTGGAGTCGAATAAACCTCTATCACTTATTTTTAAGTTTGGTATAACTAGAAGCGTCATGAAAGACAATGTTGAAAAGGGAGAGGGTAATTTGCATCCAATTTTTCTCGCATGATTTATTAAGTTCTTGTGTTTCTTCGCTACTACATGAGCAGGTTCCGTGCTCATTAACCCAGCAATTGACAAGGGAAGTACATGTGTTTGTTTTTCGTCATAAACGCATATCCCTCCTTGATGTTTAATCACTGTATTAACAGCTATTAAGAGGTTTTCGGGGGTTGTACCCACAGCCACTATGTTATGGGAGTCATGGGCAACACTTGACGCCATTGCTCCTTTCTTCAAACCGAAGCCTTTCACGAACCCATTCGCCACGTTGCCATGCCCATATCGCTCAACAATTGATATGTGAAGCACATCTTGCTCTATATCTGCTTTTACAAATCCACCTACAACTTTAAGTGTTGCTTCAAACTCATTAGTTAAAAGTTCGGTTTCCATCACTTCAATTACCCTTACACGTTCAAAACTGTTTCTTGATTTAATGGATAGGTCAGATGCTCTTTTTTCTTTTACTCTAAACGTGCTCTCCAATTTTCGAGGCCTAACTCTGAACATTGTTTTTCCATTTACCACCACTTTCTTCCCATTCACCCATACATTTAGAACTTGAAATCCCTTCAAATCCGTTACTTCAACGAAATCTGCAAGTTTACTTGGCGCAATAGCCCCACATGGTAACCCATAATGGGTGGCGGGATTTAGAGTTACCATTCTGATGGCTTCAACCGGATCAACTCCAAGTGAAACAGCTTTCCTTAATAAGTGGTCAACATGTCCTTTCAATAAATCTTCTGGTTGAAGGTCGTCTGAGACTAGAAAACATCTTTCAGGTGTCTTTTTAGCTATTTCGATGAGGTTTTCCATGTTCTTGGCAGAGGCCCCCTCCCTTAACATTATTTTCATTCCTAACCGCTCCTTTTCTCTCGCCTCCGATTTAATTGTGCATTCGTGATCTGTTGAGACGCCTGCTTCGATGTATTTACATAAATCTTTCCCTGTTAGAAGGGGACAGTGCCCGTCAACCGCTTTCCCCAGCCCTTTTGCGACTTCAATTTTTCTGAGCAACTCTTCATTTCCAGTGATAACCCCAGGAAAATTCATTACTTCAGCAAGCGCGACTACTCTTTCATCTTTAAGGAGTTCTTCGACCTCTCTAGCTCCCAGTTTCGCACCTGATGTTTCATATGGCGTTGCAGGAACACAGGAAGGCGCACAGAAAAAAAAGCGGAGAGGAGCCTTTGCTGCATCTTTAAACATATAATACACACCTTTGAGGCCAAGCACGTTTGCAATTTCATGAGGATCGGTGACGATGGCTGTGGTTCCGTGGCAGACCACAGCCTCTGCAAAGCGGGAAGGGCAAAGCATCGAACTCTCAACATGCACATGTGAATCTATGAAACCTGGAAGTAGAAACCCATTCAGCTCTTCCTCTATAGGTTCGACGCATTTAATAATCCCTTTTCTAAAAAATACCTTGGCAGGGTAAATTTCCTTAGTGAAGACATTTACGATGTTTCCTTTAACACAATTAATATTTGAAGACATTTATCTTTCCACCCCACCTTTGAAAATGAAAAACTAAGAACTTATCTATTTTTGTCTTCTAAAACCCTGTTATTTATTTTTGGTGACTTAGGGGATTAGGCCCTTTTCACTTACCCTTCTAAAAAGATAGACTATTTTAAAACTGAAAAACACTGCAATCATTTAATTTTTCTCGACAATTGAGAAAAAGACTTCTGTGTCTCAACAATTGCCTTCTAGGCTTCCTGGGTTTAGTGGGCTTCTAATCTGATAATTTTAGGCAAATGACACTGAAATTAACATGATCGTTTGCTTTGTTTACCGTACTTGATCTGCTTTGAAACATTGAAGACCTGTGAAATAGATTACTCATAACAAACCAGTGAAAACATTGAGGTCAACTGTTGACATAAACAGGACAGAGACAAGAAAAACATATTAAACGATGAGAAACATCAAAAACTATTTTTCTATGGCTCTAAATCTTCATTTAGATAAACCATTATTTCTAGTTTCCTCAGCTATTTGTTTCGAGGCTTCCATGTACCTGTTGATTGGTATCTCGAAGGACCTTTTCTGGCTGAGAAATTCTTCTTCAAGGACTTTCAGGACCCTTTCAGTGGGGATGCCTGCTTTTCTAAATGTTTCACTGTGTATTTTAACAGCGTTACATATTTTTTTATTTCTATGCTTAAAAACGGAGTTTATAATTAAATCAAATATTTTCTGTTCAAAATTGTTTAAAGGAACCTGTCTGGGCACTAACCTGACCATCACAGAGTCGACTTTAGGGGGAGGCCAGAAAAAGGTTTTGGGGACAAATCGAATAACATCGATATCGGCCTTTAATTGAGCATGTATTGATAGCCTACCATAATTTTTTGTTCCAGGCTTTGCCACTAACCTCTCGCCGAATTCTTTCTGTAGAGTTAATACTGACACCTTAAATTCATATTTTAAGATATGGAAGATAAGCTTTGATGAAAGGTGATATGGCATGTTTGACAGTATTTTGCATTCATGCGGGAAGCTGTAATCCAAGGCATCAATGTTTAAAAACTCAACATTGCTAAACTCCATAAATCTTTCCTTCAAAATCCTGAAGAGCCTCCTATCTTTCTCAATTAAAGTTGATTTACCGGATCTTCTAATTATTTCAAGGGACAAATTACCGGTTCCAGCGCCAATTTCCACAGTATGGTCGTCTGGTCCTAGATCAGCTGCTGCAACCATCTGTTTGATTGTTAATGGTTCAACCATAAAGTGTTGAGATAATTTTTTTAGGGGTTTAATTCCATGTTCAAACAAAGTCTTTTTTGTGTATTTTAACATTTTTTCTTTATTTTCCATTTGTTCCCTCTAGCTCCAAGGCGCATGTTTTGGTTTAAACACAAATAAGTAATACTTCGAATCTCCTTTAAGTTCCTCTAATATCCTTTTGATTACCGCCTTCTCAGGGTTTTTAAGCCTTGTCCTAGTGGATATGTCGCTAAAGCTGGCATAAGGTTTTATCTTTTTTTCCTCAAGAATGTTCCACATTAATTTCTTACCTACACCCGGAAGGAGTTCAAGTTCATTCAGTCTTTTGGTTATGGGTTTAGCTTCATTAAAAAAGTTAACGAACCTTTCTTCTTGATCTTTAACTATCTTCTCCACTATTAATGGGAGTTGATATTTTGCTTGGCTTGTAAGCCTTTCAAAATCTATTATGCCCTTAACATATTTAATTTTAGATCTAAACCCTTTACCAATAAATAGTTTCTCCCCTGGCTCAATTGGAACCTCTTCCAAAGCAACTAATTCCAGTAAAAGAAAGTACTTTTCACCTAATACCTGAACTAATGGATGAGGTCTCCTAGGTTTTCCAAAATCTTCCGGATGCCCTTGGGGTAAATAATCAAGGGTATATGCATAATTTTCATAGAGTTTTTTGTCAAGCTTCCTTTCCATATGTTTTCCCAAAATTATTCATTTGCTTTCAGATTCTCAGATAAAATCTTTAAAATCTTTTCTAGTTTCTCTTCATCAGCTACTAACTCTGTTTTTTGGATTATTGAGATAAGCTCTGTTTTCGTAGAGGGGTTACAATTGACAATCTGGACAGAAAGCCGCCTGGGTAAGTTAAATTCTTTAACCAAGGTTTCCACTATTTTCTCAGACACTTTGGGATCAAATGATGAAAAAACGTTACAGTATTCAAGAGCCAACTTCTGAAAGTGTTTAAGTTCAGCTGAATCCACTATTGAAAGGATCTTTTTAACTTTGTCAATCGTTATCTCCTTTTCCTCAATTATTTCCAAAGCACATCTCCTCAGGAAGGTCTAGACAAAGGGCTTCAAATGTTCCGACTTGGCTATAACAATTTTTTCCTTGCCTCCATCTTTCACCTTAAGCAGATAAGATTGCCCTCTCTTACCGATTATTAGGCCAACCTTTCCATGGAAACGTGGATGAGGCATTCCTTTATGTACTGAAGGATCTATTATTATTACTGCTTTGTCGTCTCTGTCATATCTTATCAGGAGCCTTGTGGATGGAAACAAGCCTTTCTCTCTAACCTTTTTCTTCAATTTATTTCTAGTTTTCCTTCTGGGACCATGACTTTTCTTACCCATGACTCTCCCCTCCAAATAAACCTGGATCAGATACATGTATAACATCTAGTTCTCTACAAATGGCTTTAAGACCTAAAACCCCACCAACGCTGGGACTTGTACGACCTTCGTCTCCACTAATCAACTCCTTTATATAAAGGCCTCCATCGCATTTAATAATTAACCTTATTTCCTCACCTGAAATCTTCTTAGCGTTTAATTCATAGACTTTTTTAATCCTAACTCGATCAGGCCTTCTACCAAGAACCCTGAGAGGTGTCCTCTGATGTATAATTCTGTTTCTAAACTCATCTTCCAGCTTTTTAAGGTCTTCTTCTTTTATTTCATGCTTTATTTGAACTTTAGCTAAGTAAGTCTTCTTCATTTTCGGTGATAGAGCCTTTAACATTTGAACTTCGCTTTTAGACGAGAAATCAAAACCAATAACTTTTACTTTTCCCTTTCCATTGGAGTTAACAAGGAGTTCAGCTTCCTTTAAATCAATAAATCTTCTCTTAGGATCAATAAGTTCGATTACAAAGGGCCTGCCGTTACCAAGCATTCTAACGTCTATGTCTTCTCTCCCCATGCCATGAAACTTAGCTTTCGCTGCCATCGTAAGTCTAATCAGTGGTTTGCGTATCAACTCTTCCAAGGAGTAGCCTGGTTTTTCTCCAGTATTTCTTAACCTATAGCGGTACCCTTCTGATTGGGAAACCCCTCTTTTCAGTTTTAAGTATCTGCCTTTGATGAAGAGGGAAACCCCTTCAACCTTTACCTTTCCCTTTTCATAATCAAATAACACCTTGACGTCAAATTTACTTTGGTTATTCTTTAAGCCTGTTTTCTCTACTATTTTCCTGGCGCTTTCATTGTTTAAGGCTGATTTCAAGTTTACCCTAGGGTAAATGTTAAATCTTGAAATAAATTCTTCTTCCCTGAAAATCGATTTTCTTGGCAGTTTAGAGCTTACAGAAAAGGTTTTAGCTTCATACCTATTTATTTTAACGATAGCTTCATCTACAAGTTTGTCAAGCATAGAAAAGGCGCTTAAACAAAAATAACATTTTTTGGACTTATCAATAAGGATTTTTGATTTAACGTTTACATTTGATTCGCCTAAATATCTATCAGCGCAATAACTACAAATTTTGTTTTTAACTAGAAAAAATAGATGTTCAGATACCACCGCTACTTTTCTCCTTTTACAGTTTACATCCTTAAGCTCAAGGGCTCTATTCCTAGTTTGGCTTTTCTAGTCTTTTTTTGTTTAAGTAAAGTTCTCATCATTTTTTTCATTTGTTTATAATACTTTAAAAGCGCCCTTACATCTTTAGGTGTTGTTCCAGACCCAAAGGCGATCCTCTTAATTCTAGATTTATTGATTATCTCCGGGTACTCAAGTTCTTTCTTAGTCATCGACCTCAATATAGCTCTCCATTTACTTATGTTTTCTTGGACTTCCACTTCTGCTTCTATTGGAAGAGAGTACTTCAATCCAGGTATGTAATCTATTATTTTTTTGAAAGGACCGAGTTTTTCCATGGCTTCTAACTGGCTCATTAAATCATAGAGGGTTATTTTCCCTTTCATCATTCTTTCAGTTATGTCTCTGTTAGGCTTCACTTGGAGTTGCTCAATTTTCCTAATTAACCCTTTTATGTCCCCCATACCCAATAAACGTGAAACAAAACCTTCAGGGTTAAATTCTTCTATTTCAGTAATCTTTTCCCCTGTACCTATGAAGACAATTGGAGCATTCGTGGCTGCAGCTGCTGACAAAGCACCTCCTCCCTTAGCTGTACCGTCAAGCTTTGTCAAGAATATGTACCCTATATTGGTTGCCTCTTTGAAGGCTTTAGCTTGGGTAAAGGCCTGTTGGCCTATCGTTGCATCGATAACCAGTATTATGGCGTTTGGTTTGATTTTTTGAGACATTTCAGTCATTTCCTTAAAGAGCTTATCTTCCTTCCTATGTCTACCAGCTGTATCAATAAGAATTGGGTCAAAGCGTTTCGACCTAAAATATTTAACTCCGTTTAAGGCAATCTTCACAGGGTCCCTTAATTTTTCATCCCAGTAAACCTCAACATTTATTTCATCAGCTAACTGTTTAAGTTGTTCGTAGGCTCCTGGTCTAAAAACATCTGCACATATTACAGCTGGTTTCTTTCCTTTTCTCTTAAAGTAATAGGCTGTTTTAACTACCGATGTTGTCTTTCCAGATCCCTGTATACCTACGAACATCAATGTTCCTCTATCAACTGCTTTATCAATCTTATTTCCTCCCAGCAACCTCACAAGTTCATTGTAAATAATTGAAATGGTGTAGGTTTTTCTGTTTATTGCCTTTGGGAGTCCCTTCTGCAAAACTTTTTCTTTTATATTCTTCGACAGAGAGAAAACCAGTTCAACATCTACATCTGCATGGATCAAGGCTCTCTGTATATCTCTTAGAACTTCGTTAACTACTTCCTCATCCACAGATGGTTTTCTCAGCATCTTTTTAACAGCCATGTTTAACTGCTTACCGAGTGCTTCCAGCATACTGAAAAACCCTTTTCATTTAACACGAACTATCTTACGATAACCTAGGGAGGACCAGACCTCAACCTCTTTACCTGTCTCAAGCTGAGACTTTATCTCCTCATCTTCAGGGGTAGGCACCTCAAAAACTTCATAGGTTTCTAGGTCCATGAGTTGAATAAAGTCTCCGGGTAAGGATATCACTTGACAGCTCCTTTTATTTATAATTGGGGCCTCAATCATTGCGTCGACGGGGCTAACTATACTTCTTCTTTTATTTGTGAAAACACCTATAGCAGTTATCCTAGCTTTTGCAGAGCCATGTTTACCTGGTTTTGATTTCTCAATTGAGAGTATTCTACTAGGTTCTCCGTCTATGACTATGTAATACCCCTTTTTCAGTTTTCCTATCTCTACAGGTTTAATTTCACTCATTTATGATCACATCTTTCAAATATTTTAAATTACAAAGATACACCATAAAATTTGGTCTAAGTTAAACATTAATTCAAAGACATCCTTCTGATGATTATTTATTTTGCTTAACCTTTAAAACTTTACATAGAAGAAATTGCCATAAGAAGGTAAAGGGGATGCTAGAAAAAGTTTTTATAGTTTCCAGAATAGATAAAAAAGAAGCCTTAGAAGCCCTAAAAACTGTGATAAACATTCTAGAAAAGAAAAGAAGCAACTTCCTTGTTGAGAGTAATGCAGCCGAAAAAATATGTATAAGCCATGTTGGTGTCCCTATTTCAAAGCTGCCTGAGATAAAACCTACCCTTATAATAGTTATAGGAGGAGATGGAACAATTTTAAGGCTTCATAGCCAAGTTAAAGGCGATCTACCACCAATCTTGCCAGTAAGGGTAGCAACTTTTGGTTTTCTCAGTGAATTAGAGCCATTTAATGTAGAACAAGCCATTAGATCCATAGAAGAAGGTAAATTTTACCTTGAAAGAAGACAGAAACTGAGAGTCGATGTGAAGGGAAGGGAAACAGATATTGTAAATGAACTAGCAATGCTAAGTGAAACAGGTAAAGCCGCTCACTTAAAAATCATGGTTAACGGATCAGTTCTCGTTAAAGGCTCCATGGATGGATGTTTAGTGGCTACGCCTACAGGTACTTTGGCCTATAACTTGAGTACAGGAGGCCCTGTTGCAGACCCAGAACTAAGCTTAATGACTATCACCCTAATAAATCCATGGCCATTTTCCCTTTCCATACCCATTAAATTCTTTATCTTACCATTAACTAAAATCATTAAAGCAATTAATGAAGGATCAAGGGAAATATCTCTGTTCATTGACGGAGTCCAGCAGGATAAAATCGGTCCAGGTGAGGCTTTAGTGGTCAGTAAAGCTGAATCCGAGATAACATTTGTAAGGTTAAGCAAAAATTTTTTCTATGAGAGGCTTCAGAATTGGGAGAAGAAGAAACAAGGAAGATATATGTTTTAGATGCCTCAGCTATAATAAACATGGCTTCTCTTATTCAAATACTAAAAGGAACTGAGAAAAGTTATATAACTGAGTATACTGCTAAAGAAATAAAGTCCAGAGAGAAAAAAATGGTTACAGAAGCCTTAATCTCCTCTAAGAAACTTGTTATTGTAAAACCTAAAAAAGAATACCTGAAAGAAATAGAGAAAAAGACAGTGGAGACCGGAGACATGCTAAAGCTTTCAAAGGCAGATGTAGAAACTCTGGCTTTGGCTCTTCAATTCAAATGTCAAAACACCGACTTAACGGTTCTCACAGATGACTACACGATGCAGAACGTGCTATCAAACCTTAAAATAAACTGGACTCCTTTGAAAACTAAAGGAATAAGGAAACGCATCAGATGGATACTTTACTGCCCCTCTTGTGGATCTAAATGGCCTGCTAACCTCAAAGCCAGGGACTGCCCTGTTTGTGGTACCGAATTAGAACTTCATAGAGTTAACTCTATGTTTTTGAACACAGAAAACAGCGAAACAAATATAAATAACTGTTTAAGTAGTAGAACAGGCCATGATGAAAGGTGCGATAACTTGTCGAGGTTCTGGGCGCTGGTTGAAGCAGCCTTAGTCACATTTCTATGGTCATCGTCCTATGTACTTATCAAGATAGGCTTTGCGGAGATAAATCCATTAGCGTTTGCAGCGTATAGATATATTATTGCTTCTTTAATGTTGTTGCTGTTTTTATTCATATTTTATCAACGTGTAACAGATGCTATGAACCTCGATTTTGGAAAGTTTTTAGCTTTTTTATTTTTGGGTTTTACAGGATACTTCATTGCTCAAGGATTACAATTTGTCGGTTTATATTATCTTCCAGCCGTTACAGTAACATTTATTCTGAACCTAACGCCTATTTTTGTGTTGCTTCTAAGTGTCTTTTTTCTAAGAGAAACTCCGTTTTTAGGCCAATTCGTAGGTGTTATTCTTAAGACTCTTAAGGCATATGAACAGTCAATACTGCAAAACACGATGCTAATCCAAATAGCAATATTGGCAAATATTTTCTTGGCGGAAACGTTAACTCTACACAGGATTTTGGGGATATCGATGGTTTTTATAGGAGTCCTTATAGTACAGTTATGGCCTATGCAAAGCAGGACTCTGGGTAGACATCTTCTAGGTTAACGACACGTAGTATGCCTAATATTTCATTTTGGCTTCTATTCCGACTGAGATATAAATATTAGTGAAGGTGTTCT